>DMBV01000074.1 GCA_003445975.1 Bacteroidales bacterium | reverse complement strand
GATGATTTTTAAATTAGGTTTAATTTTTTCATAATCCTAATGTCAGTCGGAAATCCCCTCCAACTAAACAAGGGTGCAATTTAATTAGTTTTTCAATACCAACAAGCTAAAATTAATATTTATTTAACATTCGTTCACATATAGCAAATACGTATATGGCTAAATACCAATGAATAATATAAAAACCACAAATAAGAATTATTATTTTTTTAATTAAGTTTCATTGTTCCATCCGTTTTAAGGAGAAGGATTTCGGTAATTTCGGCCTCGTATCGATTTACTTTTCGCGTCGGGGAAATGGACAAATCTGGAAAAATGGGGCATTAATGAATAGCGGATACTATTTTTTATTTATTTGATGGTTTTCTGTAAAATAGGGTGTGTACATCAATAATGTGATGGACATAACCAACAAAACGATCAAGTTAAACCAATCTACTTGTTCCGCAAAAAGCAATAATAAAGCAAAGGCAAAAGTGAGAGAAGAAAATAGAAATAAGCCAAATTTGTTTCGAAACCACATCAATAGAACAGAAAGAGAAAAAATGAGAGCAATAAAAATTAATAAGGAGAAAATGAGCCAAAACGGAAATCGAAGAAAAGCTGCCGAAAGATAAGTTTCCAGCCCTTTTTTAGCTTCATCAAAAAAAAACCAGGTATAAACAATGCCTGCGTCAAACAAAACAAGCATGACGCTCAAAACAAATAAGCTTGTCTTTAATAAAAAAGGCCGTTTATGAATCTGCTCAAGTTTCATTTTCGATCATTTTAAAACTTCTGTAATACAATAATACAAAAAGCAGTGTGAACATCAAGCCCGGAAAAGCCGAAAGATTGTTGCTTACAAAGAGCAATGGGAGCAACAAAACGATCAATTGTGAAATTGTATAGTAATGAAGCCCCACCTTTTGTAAATTCCACATTTTTCGAACGCCAAACAAAGAACCCGCATAAGCCAAGGTGCTTAAGATAAAAAACGGGCGGCCTGCTTTTCGGAAAAACTCGACTATCAGTTCGCTGTCTATTTCTAATCCGATTTGAGCATAGGTGTCGGCCAGATTATTTTGAAATACTTCCAAAAATGTATTGTAATACAAGCTCATCATTAAATAAGAGAAAAATGATATACCGGAGCCGGCAAAACTCAAAATGGCCAAAACGGTGAGCAGTTGTGGTCGCCTTTTCGCAGGAAACGCTTGTTCTATTTCTTCCATAAGCATGAAACGTATCAGAAAAATTGTTCGATAGACTGTTTAATTCAATTATCTGCAAAGCTAAGAAAATCTAAAAATGATTACTTTTGCAGCTCAAAAAATATAAACGAATGGATAACGAATTGAACAGCCTTTCTCTTTTGCAGGAAGCCATTGCCAATGACGCAGGATTGATAGCCTATTTTTACAGTGATCATTGTGCGCCATGCCACAGCCTTCGCCCGAAAGTGAAGGACATGATTGAGCAAGATTATCCTCAAATGAAGTTGTATTTTATCAATTCGGAGAAATATCCGGATATTTCTTCCGAGTTTGGCGTTTTTTCAAATCCCACACTTTTGGTTTTTTTCGATCGAAAGGAATATTTTAGAAAAAGCAAATTTGTATCTATTCCCGAATTGTCGCAGGGAATAGAACGATTGTATGTGATGATGTTTGAGTAGGAATTGGGTTTTGATGAAATAAAACATATTTCTTATCCATCACTCTTCTCTCAGGCCGATTCAGCGGAATGTAAATTATTTCTTTTTAGCACTTCCTCAATCACTTTTGGATAATATGCGTGTTCCAATTGATGTATTTTTTGTGCAATAATTTCCGGTAATTCGCCATGGTTAATGGCCGTTTTTTTCTGAAAAACAATGTCTCCTTCATCATAAGACTCGTTTACATAATGGATGGTAATACCGCTTTCGATTTCACCGGCAGCTGAAACGGCTTGATGAACCCGATCGCCATACATTCCTTTTCCGCCATACTTTGGCAGAAGTGCCGGATGAATATTGAGGATTCGTTGGGGGAAAGCCCTGACAAATGCGGGCGGAACCAACCAAAGAAACCCTGCCAATACGATCAAATCAATTTGCCGCATTGNNTTTTCTCTAAAATAGAGAACTATGTTTTCGGCATTGGTTCCGTTTCCTGATGCGAAAATTGCAATTTTTTTCATTTCAGCCCTTTTTGTGCAAAATTATGTTTTTAAATGCATCAATCTCGTTTTTTCTCAGGCTCAAAAATGGCAAAAAACTTAAGAATTTACCCGTTTTGGATATTTATCGAATTTATCGGTCGAATATTCGAATAGGTAAAAGTCGTGCCAATCAACGATTTAACTATATATAACATATTAAATTCAATGTTTTTTTTGGTTTGTATGCAGTAAATATTTTTCTTTGCACCTTGTTAAATTAAAAAGGAGAAAAACATGTCTGATAAAAAAGCTAAGATTATTGACATTATTGTTGATAAATTAGGGGTAGATCCAAGTGAAGTTACACCTGAAGCAAGTTTCACAAACGACTTAGGTGCAGATTCACTCGATACAGTTGAATTAATCATGGAATTCGAAAAAGAATTCAACATGAGTATTCCTGATGATCAAGCAGAGAATATTCAAACTGTTGGCGAAGCAATTGCCTACATAGAAGAACACGCTCAATAAGAAATTCTTTTATGGGATTACGACGAGTAGTTGTTACTGGTCTTGGTGCCATAACTCCATTAGGCAATACCGTTCCGGATTTCTGGAACGCATTGCTTAATGGAGTTTCAGGTGCTGACCTTATTACCAAATTCGACACAACAAAGTTTAAAACAAAGTTTGCCTGCGAAGTAAAGGGCTACAAATCCGAGGATTTTTTCGAACGAAAAGAAGCTCGTAAATACGATTTGTATGCGCAATACGGATTGATAGCTGCTCACGAAGCGGTTGTTGATTCAGGAATAGAGTCCGAAAAGCTAGACCGCAATCGGGTTGGTGTTATTTGGGCTTCTGGAATTGGTGGTTTGGAAACATTTCTGAAAGAAATTAGCGATTTTGCAAAAGGCGATGGAACGCCTCGTTTCAATCCTTTTTTCATTCCCAAAATGATTGCCGATATTACAGCAGGCCATATTTCTATACGTTACGGATTTAGAGGACCAAATTTTGCCACTGTTTCGGCTTGCGCTTCTTCTGCCAATGCTATGGTCGATGCTTTCAATTATATTCGCATTGGCTATGCCGATGCTTTTGTTGTTGGCGGCTCTGAAGCAGCGGTAAACGAGGCTGGAGTTGGCGGTTTCAATGGAATGCATGCCATTTCAATGCGCAATGACGATCCAAAAACCGCTTCGCGCCCTTTTGATCGCGATCGTGATGGTTTTGTAATTGGTGAAGGCGGTGCCGGACTGATTTTTGAAGAACTGGAACATGCTTTGGCTCGCGGTGCAAAAATATATGCCGAAGTGGCTGGCGGCGGACTTTCGGCCGATGCTTATCACATGACTTCTCCTCATCCAGAAGGATATGGAGCGATGCTTTCGATGCAAGCCGCTCTCAAAGATGCTGGAATGCAAAAAGAAGACATCGACCATTTGAATACACACGGAACTTCAACGCCTTTGGGTGATATCTCAGAACCTTTAGCAATAGTGAGTTTGTTCCAAGAACATGCCTACAAAATTTCGATCAACAGTACAAAATCCATGACAGGTCATCTTTTGGGCGCTGCGGGTGCTATTGAGGGAATTGCTACGGTTTTGGCTGTTCAAAACGACATTGTTCCGCCCACAATTAATCAATTCAATCTTGATCCGGAAATCGACGCCAAACTCGATTTTACATTTGGACAAGCAAAAAAACGAATTGTGAACGCTGCTTTAACCAATACTTTTGGTTTTGGTGGTCACAACGCTTCAATTATTCTTAAAAAATACAAAGGCTAATTGATTTTAAACTGCCTATTATCGGTCAAAGCATTTTTCTCAAAGGAAAAAGCCTTTTACCAATCCATAAAAAATATTTTCGGGTTTTATCCCGGAAATATTTTTCTTTATAAGCTCGCCTTTCGACATCGCTCCGCTGCCATCGAAAAATACAATGGAGTGAAACTCAACAACGAACGACTCGAATATCTGGGCGATGCAATTCTTGGAGCCATTGTGGCTCAATTGCTCTTTAAGAAATTTCCTTTGAAAGACGAAGGTTTTTTGACCTCCATGCGATCCAAAATTGTAAGCCGAACAGCCCTGAATAAGCTGTCGCAAAAATTGGGAATCGATCAGTTCATTACCGCCGATACGGATAGCAATAAGCAATTTAAATCGATCAATGGCGATGCTTTTGAAGCCTTTGTGGGAGCATTGTATCTAGACAAAGGCTACGATTTTACGGCCGATATTCTCGTAAATCGAATTATTTTGGTTCACTACAATTTGGAAGAACTCGAAACCACGGAAATAAACCACAAAAGTGCACTTTTGGAACACTGCCAAAAGGAAAAAATTGAACTCGAATTTAGATTGGTAAACGAAATTGGCGTAGGTTATCGAAAGCAATTCGAAGTGGAGGTATTTATCGATGGCGAAGCCAAAGAAAAGGCCGTTGACTATTCCATTAAGGGCGCCGAGAAATTGGCTGCCGAAAAAGTGTACAATCTTCTTCACCCTGAAGAAACAACGGCCGAATAAATAGTTTTGTCATCACGTTTATTTCTTATTCGTCACGATTCAAATATTTAACTCCTAAACGTTTATTTCTCTTCTAAATTGAACAAATAATCAATCCGACTTCATAAGTTAAATAAAAGCCAAGACCACTGTTTTTTAATAAACAAACAAATGCTTTTGTATATTTGCTCAACAACTTAGCTCAAATATTTGTTTTATGAAAAAATTTATTGACTTCATTTTATCTATCAAGTTTGGTGGAATTTTATTGCTTTTCATCGCTTTTACTACGGCTTACGCTACTTTTATCGAAAACGACTTTGGTTCTGTGGCTGCAAAAGCGGCTGTTTACAATGCCAGATGGTTCGAAGTTGTTATTTTGATTGCATTTCTAAATATTGCATGGAATGCGTTCAAATACAATCCTATAAAAACAAAACGATACAGTGTTTTTGTTTTCCATTTGGCTTTTCTGCTTATTATTCTTGGAGCAGCCATAACGCGTTATATCGGTTTTGAAGGCGTTTTGGCTATTCGTGAAGGACAGTCGTCTAATTTGCTGATGACAGATGAAACCTATATCCGTCTGAGTATTTCAGAAGAAGAGAAGGAATATTCGGCTGAAGAAAGTGTTTTATTTTCTCCTATCACAAAGGCAAAAGGGAAAGTCCATTTAAATACCACCAACGAAAAATACACTTTAATCTGTACTGAGTATCTTGTAAATGCTCAGGAAGTTATTGCCGAAGCCGCCGAAGGTCCGCAAATGCTAAATTTAAGCGCCACAGTAGATGGGAAATTCAATCGTTTTTCGCTTTTCGAAGGAGAATCTGAAACGATAGGAGTCAATAGAGTCAGCTTTCAGGCAAAGGAAAGGCAAGCAAATACCATCGAAATTTCATCCACTTCCGAAGGACTGTTTATTCGTCTTCCACAGGATGGCGCTCGTTTGAACATGATGTCGACCGATAATATTCCTTTGAAAATGGACTCGCTCTATCCTTTCGACGAACGTGTTGTTTATCAAATAGGAAACGAAAACCTGGTTTTGAAGACCCATTACAAGCATGCTCAAATGAGTGTTCAGCCATCGCAAACGGAAGAAAATACAGGTGTCAATGCAGCGCGTTTTATTTTGAAAAATTCGCAAGGAAAACAAATCGAAACTTACGCCATTGGCGGAAAAGGCTATGTAGCTCCAGCCAATAGAATTCAATTTGATGGAAAAACATTTGAAGTGAGTTATGGATCAAAAAACATCGAATTGCCTTTTAGTTTAAAACTGAACGATTTTCAACTTGAACGATACCCGGCATCAAACAGTCCGTCGTCGTATGCAAGCGAAGTAACTTTAATCGACAATCGAATAGGATTGAAGAAGGATTTTCGAATTTTTATGAACAACGTGCTTGATTATGAAGGATATCGTTTCTTTCAGTCGTCGTACGATACCGACGAAAAAGGAAGTATTCTTTCCGTAAATCATGATTTTTGGGGAATGTTAATCACGTATATTGGCTATGGATTGATGATTTTTGGAATGTTTTTGGCTATTTTCGAACGGTCCACGCATTTTCAAAAAATAATTCGCACCAAAAATGTGTATAGTTTTACTTTGGCTTTTCTTCTAATTTCGGGATTTAGCATTTTACCAAACTCCTCAGCCTCTGCGCAAACAGCTATTGAACAACTGGAAAATATTCCTCAGCAGCATTTGGAAAAATTTAGCAAAATTATTGTTCAAGGACACAATGCACGATTCAAGCCAATCAATTCGATGAGCAGCGAGACTTTTCGGAAATTCAGCCGACAAAGTGGATTTAAAGGATTAAATACAGATCAGATTTTGTTGGGAATGATGATTGATCCGGAATTCTGGATGCGTCAAGACCTGATAAAAGTGTCGAACGATCAACTGAAAAAGATTATTGGCAATACTAATTCCCGGGTTTCTTTTGCCGATTTTTTCTTTCAAAATCAACAGAATGCGTATAAACTTGATAAATATGTGGACGAAGCCTATCGAAAAAATCCGGCCCAGCGATCCACGCTCGATAAAGATATAATTTCTGTGGACGAACGCGTAAACGTGTTTTATATGGCCCTTACAGGAAGGTTTCTTACTATTTTCCCAGTCCCAAATTTACCAAACGAACCATGGAAAAACTCAGCGGATAAACTGGATATTTTCCCCAGCGAAGAAGCTGGTTTTGTTAAATCGATAGTTGGAAATTATCTGTCGGCAGTAAAAAGAGGAATTGCCTCAAACAACTGGGGCGAAGCCGATTCTTATTTAGATGCCATTCATGCATTTCAACAGAAATATGCCGCCGAAGAAATAAAAGACACCGCTCATTTCGATTTGGAAATCCTATACAATCGCGTCGATATTTTTAAACAATTGTCGTTTGTCGATGGTTTGCTGGGATTTGTTCTTTTGGTTTTATTGTTCATTCGAATTCTTTGGCCAAAAAATCGTTTCAAATGGGCTATTGCCATTTTGGTTTCTGCTCTGTTTGTAGGATTTATTGTGCACACTGCTGGTTTAGCTATGCGCTGGTACATTGCCGGTCATGCGCCTTGGAGCGATGGTTATGAGTCGATGATTTTTATTGGATGGGCCAGTATGTTGGCGGGGCTTTCCTTTTACAAAAAAGCGCCCATAGCATTAGGTGCTACTGCTGTTCTTACTTTTTTGATTCTTTATGTGGCACATTTAAGTTGGATGAATCCTGAAATAACCAATCTTGTTCCGGTTTTGAAATCCTATTGGTTGACCATTCATGTGGCGGTGATCACAGCAAGCTATGGATTTTTGGCTTTGGGAAGCTTTTTAGGAATCCTGAATCTTGTTTTGATGTTGCTCCAATCGCACGAAAACCAAGCTCGCATTCAGATTAAAATCAAAGAACTCAGTCGGATAAATGAAGCTTCGCTCATCGCCGGTTTGTATTTGCTTACAATTGGAACCTTTTTAGGTGGAATCTGGGCAAACGAATCGTGGGGTCGCTATTGGGGATGGGATCCAAAAGAAACCTGGGCTTTTGTCACTGTTTTGGTGTATGCTTTCATTGTTCACATGCGAATGATTCCCGGAATGAAAAGCCTTTTCGCTTTCAATGTGGCCAGCATTTTCGCCTATTTTTCTGTGTTGATGACCTATTTTGGCGTAAACTATTATTTGTCGGGATTGCATTCCTATGCTTCGGGCGATCCTATGCCAATTCCTAATTTCGTTTATTATGCTGTTGCTTTGTTGCTGGGATTGTCCATTTTTGCTTATTTTGCAAACAAAAAATACCCGGTAAAATAATCATTCGATGAAAAGTATAAATCCTGCCAATGGTAATTTAATAAAAGAGTACAAAGAACACAGCGACGCAGAAGCAGAAGCGATTGTCAAAGCAGTAGATTCCGATTGGCAAATCTGGAAAAAGGAACCATTTGCCCAGCGAAAGACTTTGATGTTGAAAGCCGCTGCTGTGCTTCGCGAAAAAAAAGCAGCATTTGCTAAAACTATCAGCGAGGAAATGGGAAAACCGCTCTCTGAATCAATGGCTGAAGTTGAAAAATCGGCTTGGGTTTGCGATTATTATGCAGTGAATGCTGAATTTCTTTTGGCCGATGAACGAATACAATCCGACGCTTCGAAAAGTTTTGTCAGTTTTGCTCCCATTGGAGTGGTTTTGGCGGTTATGCCTTGGAATTTTCCCTTTTGGCAAGTCTTTCGCTTTGCTGCTCCTTCTCTGATGGCCGGAAATGCCGGCGTTCTGAAACATGCCAGCAATGTTCAGGGCTGCGCATTGGCAATTGAAAGTGTTTTTCGGCTTGCCGGCTTTCCTTCCAATCTATTTCGAAACCTCGTTATTAAAAGCAATCAAGTGGATGCGGTGATCAAAAATCCGAAAATCAAAGCATGTACGCTCACCGGGAGCGAGTTTGCCGGAAGTCGTGTAGCTATGGCTGCAGGAAAGGAAATTAAAAAAACGGTTTTGGAATTGGGTGGAGCAGATATATTCCTTGTATTGAAAGATGCTGATATCCAAAAAGCGGCAAAAGTGGCTGTTCATGCCAGGATGTTGAACAACGGACAGAGTTGTATTGCCGCCAAACGCTTTATCATTGATCAAAGCATCGAAAAGGAATTTCTACAACTTCTCCATGCCGAATTGGATAAATTGAAAATAGGAAATCCTTTAGATGAAAAGGTGAATGTGGGACCACTCGCCCGCTTAGATCTGCGCGAAGAAATTCATGCACAAATACAATCTTCTATCGCGCAAGGCGCACTACTGGAAAGAGGCGGAGCGTTTATAAAAGGCGACGGATATTTTTACCAGCCTACTATTGTCACCAATTTAAAATCCGGAATGAAACTGTATCACGAAGAAAGTTTTGGACCGGTTTTTAGTGTTATTCGATTTGAAACGGAAGAACAAGCCATTCAAATCGCCAACGATTCGGACTTTGGTTTGGGAGGAAGCTTGTGGACAAACGATTTAATCAAAGCCGAAAAAATGGCTCGAGAAATAGAAAGCGGCGGAATTTTTATCAACGGAATGACTAAATCCGATCCACGTTTGCCTTTTGGCGGAATCAAAAAGTCGGGCTATGGCCGCGAACTGTCGCACTACGGAATCAAAGAATTTGTCAATATCAAAACAATCTGGATAGCGTAAGAAAAATTAGACCTCTTTGTATCATCACATATGGGTATTTCTAAACCCATTAAGATTTAAAAGCCGAATCTTCTGTATCTTTGCGCACCAATTTAATAAGAAATCACCTTGTAGTTTTGTGATCTTATGGAAAAAATTCTTCCTATCTCGCCAAAGCACAGCGTAATTTCGAATCACTATTTAGAAAGAAAATGTATGAGTAAAAAAGTTGTATTTATCATTATGGACGGTTGGGGCGAAGGCAAAAAAGACAAAGCCGATGCCATTTATCAAGCCAACACAAAATATATCAAGAGTTTATATCAGCCTGAAAATGCCGCTCATGCTCATCTGCTCACCGATGGAGAAAACGTAGGCTTGCCTGATGGACAAATGGGAAATTCAGAAGTTGGCCATCTAAACATTGGCGCCGGTAGAGTAGTTTATCAAGATCTGGTAAAAATCAATCGCGCTATAAAAGACGGATCAATCGAACAAAATAAAACCATTACAGACGCTTTTCAGTACGCAAAAACAAATAAGAAAAAAGTCCATTTTCTGGG
>DMBV01000058.1 GCA_003445975.1 Bacteroidales bacterium | reverse complement strand
CGCTACCGCGCGATTCCATCGCGTGGTATGTTAGCAGAAAAACGAAGTGGGGATTTCCAATTGGAAATCCCCACTTCGTTTTAAAAATTGTCCGATCGATTAATAATTTCCTTTGGCAGTACTTCCAGTAACAATAGCCACACTTCCTCCGGCTCCAATTCGGTTTGCGCCAGCTTGAATCATCGCAATGGCTGTTTTATAATCGCGGATACCTCCACTAGCTTTCACCCCAATTTTTGGGCCAACAACTCTTCGCATCAAAGCAACATCTTCCACTGTAGCTCCTGCTCCGGTAAATCCTGTACTTGTTTTCACAAAGTCAGCATCGGCCTTTTTGGAAAGTTCGCAGGCAATCACTTTTTCTTCGTCAGTCAGCAGCGAAGTTTCGATAATCACTTTCAAAATAGTCGTGCTCCGACAAGCCCGTTTGATGGCACGAATATCTTCTTCTACCAATTTTAAATTTCCCGATTTCAATGCGCTAGTATTGATTACCATATCAATTTCGTGAGCGCCATTGGCAATGGCGTTTCTAGCTTCAAATGCTTTGCTGCGTGTGTCCATTTCGCCCAATGGAAAACCAATCACCGAACAAACCTTCACACTCGATCCCCGTAGTTTCTTTGCTACATAAGGTACCCATGAAGAGTTTACGCAAACCGACATAAATTTGTATTCTATCGCCTCTTTGCACAATTGTTCAAACTGGTTTTCGGTTGCTCCTGGTTTCAATAATGTATGATCTATCATTCCTGCCAATTCAACTGCTGATAAAACTTTTGAATCCGGTTTTTTTGATGGCGATTCCCCTTTGGATGACCCACCGGAAACATTCATTTTTTCTAATTTGGCAAGAATTTCTTTCGTAATCTTATCAATCAATTCTTCTTCTTTCATTTGTATAATATTTATTTCTTTATGCTCAAATGAAACACTCATGAGAATTATTCTTTCTTTTAGAATAGATCCGCACCTCTGTTCCCTATTTATTTAATTCCTTTCAATGGCCATCATTTTGTTTATTCTCGGCCAATGTCGTCCTCCTTCAAAACCAGATTCTAACCACAATTTGGCCATACTCAAAAGATCTCCAATCGGATGCTGCATAGTGCCCATAGTGAGTACATTTGCATTGTTGTGCGCACGACTGTTGACAATTGTTTCCGGACTCCAACACAACGCAGCCCGAATACCTCTCACTTTGTTGCACACCATTGAGGATCCAATTCCGGCCGCATCGAGCATGATGCCGCGTTCACATTCGCCACTGACTACTTTTTTGGCAACAGCCAAAGCAAAATCTGGGTAATCTACTTTTGTTGAACTGTCCGTTGTTCCTACATCAATCACTTTATAACCCAAAGTTCCCAAGTATTTTTTAAGTGCCTCTTTGGTGTCAAAAGCTCCGTGATCGGCTCCAATGGCAACTCGTTTTACTTGATCTTTGAAGGTATTTTCTTGCGTATTGGCCATTCCTTTATTTGTTGCGACAAAAATTCGCCTCTTTTGCGTTTGCAAATTTGCAACTTTTATCCTTCGGTTTTTACTTTTTATCATTACGAAATCTCATCAACAATAGCAGCAACGACTGTTTTTACAGTCAAAGCTTCGTCATCCCGAATAATTTGGCGCGCCGAATTTCCCTCTTCAATAGTGAGAACAATATCTCCAACGCCTGCCTGCACAGCATCAATGGCCAAAAAAGAGATTCCCGATGATTTTTGCTTCGCATCGAGTGGTTGAACGATCAGGATTTTTCTCGATTCGTATCCTTTTTCTTTTGTGGAGGAAACCACTGTTCCAATTATTCTTCCTAATCTCATTTGTTTTCTGTTAAAGCGATTGTATCCACAATTCCCATTACAGCGGCATCGCATGGATTCATTTCCCGTTCAATTACTCTGCTGGCTTCTTTGCTGGTTTCATAATAAATGATTTGTCCAACATCACTCTGAAGCATGTCAACAGCTACAAAGGCATCACCGGCCGAATATAAGCGTTCATCAAGTGGTTGTATCAGAACCAGTTTTAAACCTTCAAAAGATTCAACTTTTTGGGTGCTCACAACTCTTCCAATTATTTTCCCAAACTTCATCGCCGTATGTATTAAATAATTCTAAAATAATCGACCAATGTACAGCGGCGTTCACGCGTAAAAGTTCTTGCTCGTGTAACGCCTTCTCCTGTTGGACTTGCAATGGTAAAGGATGCAAACCCGGCACCACCTTCACCCAAACCGGCGTAACTCGGCCCGTTTTTGATAAAAATAGAACAATCCATCGCTTTAGCCATCTTGCTAAGCTTTGCAATGTTTAAAGAATGCATGATTGCCGTATGCTTATATCCATGTTCGCAGCGAACGGCCAAATCAATAGCAACATCAACATTCGGAACACGAACCAAAGGCATTACCGGCATAAGCTGCTCGGTCCAGACCAATGGATGATTTGCATCCACTTCGCAAAGCAATAAACGCGTCGATTCAGGAATACTCAATCCGATTCCTTTTGCAATTTCGGATGCATTTTTCCCAACATAGTTTTTATTTGGAGCGCCTTCGTGTCCGGGTCTTCCCGGATCAACAATGACCAATTCGGTAATTTTTTTTACTTGTTCCGGCGACAAAATGTAGGCACCATTTTTTTGCATTTCGAGTTTTAGCTGATCGGCCACCGATTCCACAACAATGGTTTCTTTTTCGCAAATGCAAATCAGATTGTTATCGAAACTAGCACCGGCTACAATGTCTTTTCCTGCTTTTGCAATATCGGCTGTTTCGTCCACTACGCAAGGCGGATTTCCCGGCCCTGCTGCAATGGTTTTTTTCTCCATTTTCATGGCCGCTTTTACTACTGCCGGACCACCTGTAACAACCAAAAGTGCCACTTTAGGATGACTCATCATTTCTCTGGCCGATTCCAAGGTAGGAACTTCGATGCAAGTGATTAGATTTTTTGGCCCGCCGGCTTCTACGATGGCTTTGTTGAGCAGGTTTACCAAAAGGGAAGAAACTCTTTTTGCTGCAGGATGTGTGTTGAAAACCACAGAATTGCCGCCGGCAATCATTCCAATACAATTGCTGATAATAGATGCTGTTGGATTGGTGCTTGGTGATATCGATCCAATTACACCGTATGGTGCTCTTTCGACCAAGGCTAAGCCGTGATCGTCGGAAAACGTTTCGGGAACAATATCTTCAACGCCGGGCGTTTTTCGAATGGCGAGTTCGTTTTTAATAATTTTGTCTTCCCAACGTCCCATTCCGGTTTCGTCGCTCGACATTTTGGAAAGCAATACGATATTGTCTCGCGACACTTTTCGAATATTTGCAATGATATCTTTTCGGGTTTCCAGCGAAATTTTTTTAAATTCATGAAAAGCCACTTCGGCAGCAAGCACAGCTTGGTCTATAGTTGGGAAAATACCCATCTTATCTGTGTTCGTGCTTTTGTCAGTATTTGGGTTGAGATCTTTTAAAGCTTCTCTAACCAATTGACGTATATTTTCTTCTAAATGATCCATTAATCGATTTCTTATGACATAAAGAATGGTTTGATTTCTTTGTGAGGTTGAGGAATAATTGCTTCCATACCAAAAAGTTTTTTTTGCTTTGCTTTGGCTGTTCCTGCTTTCATTGCTGCTTGAACCGAATCGAGGCTTCCCATCATTTTTACATAGGATTTTCCACCATAGCCGTCGGCCAAACGAACTTCTATTATTTTAACCCCACCTTCTTTTGCAGCACTATCTGCTGCTTCAATTCCAGAAACAATGGACAATGTTTCGATAATTCCGATGGTATCCCATTCTCCACTATTTATATTGTTTCCGATAGCCGGAATCACATCAGGATGAACCTGAGGGAGGAAAAGTTTGTCCACCGTAAAATCGCCTCCCGTATCGCATCCGGCTGTATAAGCATATTCAACGGAAGCTACATCGCCACTAAAAATAATCAGATATTTCCCTGAACTGATTGTGCGGGCATCGATAATTTGAATATGAGCCACTTTTACCATTTGGTCGAGCGCCAACAGTCCGATGGCTATACTGCTGTATTCCAATGCTCCTAGTACAATAATGTTGTGTTTATCCGTCATTTTTTGTAAACGATTTTGTTGTTTTCGTCAATCAAATCAATTATTCCAACGATGATTGCATCAATGGGTTTGTTTGTTGTTGTGCTTGTTTCGCGGGCGGAAGTGCTTTCCGAAATCATGACAATTTCTTCTTTGCCGGCACCAACCAAATCAAGAGCTACCAAAAAATCATTTTTTGAATTTCCTTGTTGATTGCATTTTTCTACCAAAAGATAGCGCGCACCAGGAATTTCTATTCCGCTGGTGCTGCTTGTTATCGTTCCAACAACTTTTCCTAAAATCATTTTAGTTGTCTTTTTGAAAAGTGAAAAGGCCATCTTTTTCGATATTATCGACAATGGCGATTACGGTGGCATCTGTTGGTAATCCTTTTGTTCGTTCCGCCAATCGGGCGCTGCTTCCCGAAACATAAAAAACAATCTCCTCTTTTCCGGCTCCTACGGCATCCATAGCAACTACAAAATCGTTCTTTCCTTTCAATGTAACCGGATCGATTTTTTCGAGAAGCAAAAGTTTTACGCCTTCCATTTGAACGGCTTTTTGACTGGCAACGACTGTTCCTACAACCTTGGCTAAAATCATGGTATTTATTTTTTACGCCCTAAAGGCAATGCGCTGTCAACATTGGTATGTGGACGAGGAATGACATGGCTTGAAACGATTTCGCCTACTTTTTCGGCAGCTCTTAAGCCTGCATCAACAGCAGCGCGAACGGAGGCCACATCGCCACGAACAATAGCCGTAACATAGCCACCGCCCGTTTTTTCATAACCAACTAAATCTACTTTTGCAGCTTTTACCATTGCATCGGATGCTTCAACCATTGCAGCAAAGCCGCGTGTTTCAATCATTCCTAAAGCTTCTGTATTAAAATCAGACATAATATTCTCCTATTTTTTATTTGATTAATATTCTTCTCGTCCGGTTATTTCGGCCAGACGTTTTTCTACTATTGTTTTACATTCAAGAACTTCGGCTTCGGGGCCACCAATATAAACACGTCCGAATTTACCGAAACCAATCACGTCAATGATTTTGATGTTGGCCGCTTTTTCGGCTTCGTTGGCTGCATAATAAGCATAACCAGCCGGCTCCATTTCCAAAACATAAAGCGTGTCGCCCCGAAGCAGCATCATTCCATGACGATTCCGATTGATAAGTTGTGCGTGATGATCGTCCACGTTTTTGATCAACTGGCTTGTAAGAATGCGTGGTTTGATTCTGTTTTCTTCGGATTGATTGATGGCGTTTAAAACCGCTTCACCGGCCATGCGTGTATCGCCTTGATCGTCGGAATGAACTTCCAACATACCATAAGCGCGTTCTACAATTTGCATTCCGGGTTTCACATTGGTCGCTTTTATGGCTACGTCGGTCAAGGCATTTATTTCAATGCCGGGAGCAATTTCTATAATACAACTTGCTTGGCCTCCAACAGGTAAAAAACCTCTTGAAACAGTTGAAATATAAGAGGCCATTTGCAATTGCAAGGAATCTAAGAAAATATAAGTTCTTAGATCGATATGAGATTTTGAATCGTTCATTTTGGCGAATTATTTGGTTGTGCTTTTTCCCAAAGGAAGCGCAGTGTCAACGTTTTGATGTGGTCTTGGAATTACATGGCTCGACACTATTTCGCCCACTTTTTCAGCAGCTCTTAATCCAGCATCCACTGCAGCACGAACAGAAGCAACATCGCCACGAACAATAGCAGTAACGTATCCGCCGCCGGTTTTTTCATAACCTACTAAATCTACTTTTGCGGCTTTTACCATTGCATCTGAAGCCTCAACCATTGCAGCAAAGCCTCTGGTTTCTATCATACCTAAGGCCATCATTTCATTGTTTTCCATAATTTAATTTCTTATCGATTAATATAAATCTTTTTATATTGTTAGTTTTCAAATTCCAATGCAAAAAAGAGTTGTTTTTTCGCGAAAGCAATTTCGAAACGAAACAAGCTCGTAAAGATAGTACTTTTTGTAATATAGAACCAAATTACACTCCGGGTTTTGGCGCGGATTGGGCTTTGGAATGGAGCTACATCAATGGGGCGTAAAACAGCTAAGAAAGATTAAGTTTTTTCATTAGCCAAGAATCTGCTAGTTGTATAAAAAACAAGAAAGCAAAACCGATGATGAGGATCCATTTGAAGTCCTGTAAGAATGAGATGAACGTCCACGCATTTTCGGGCTTATAATACCACACAATGCCAATAGCCACGACTAGGATAATCATAGTCCCCATCCATAAAATGAATTGTTTAAAAAATTCCTCCAGCCAATAGCGTTGTTTGTTTAGTTGATTTGCTTTCTTCTCCAGTTTGTCTGCAAAATCATCAGGAATAGAAATGAATGAGTCGGTTTTTAGTGCTTCCTGAATGAACGCATCCATTTCCATCTCACTAAAATCATTCGTCGCTTTTTTCGATGCTTGTGTGTCGTTTTTCATATCCATTCCTCCACAAATTGGGTGTGTTTCAACAATTGCGTTTTTAATAATTGGCGTGCCCTATGCAAATAGCTTTTTAGCGTTCCTTCGGGCAGCTGGGTTATTTCTGTTATTTCTTTGTACGTCATTTCTTCTATATGGTAAAGCGACAAAAGGGTTCTGTAGAGTGGCGGTAGTTTTGAAATAAGTGCTTTTACCAGTTCAATTCGCTCAGTCTGCGTTTGGATTTGTTCCGGATGATTGGTATCGATAAGCGAAGCGAGTTCCTGTTCTTTGAGTACCTTCAAATCTTCCATTTCAAGACCTTTCTTTTTGAGAAAATCGATGCTTTCGCGATAGGCAATTGTCCCTATCCAGGTCGAAAGTTTGGCTTCTTTTCTGAATTCAGGAAGTTTTTTATATACTTTGATAAATACATCTTGGCAAATATCTTCTACATCGGCTTGCTGATGGATGAGTCGGCCTGCAATATAAAACACCAGCCTTTCGTATTTCTTTACCAAAAAACGAAAAGCGTGTGTATTTCCACTTAGGATTTGTAGTATCAGTTGATTCTCATCCATATTTGTTCAATAAGACAAGATTCAAAAAAAATAGTTGCAAATAAAACTTCTTTTTTGCAACATTTTCGAAATGTTGGCAGTCTATTGATCAAATCAACCATTAAAAACTATACGATTATGCATTTTGGAGAAGTAATGACGATGGCTATCGTTTTTTATAGCATCATTTCGTTTGTAAAAATTTTATCTGCTCATTTTCTAAAACGAAAGATTATTCATTCGGGTCATTTTGAAAAAGCAGGAATATTGGACCAAGTGAACGAGCCTGAGCAAAGAGTAAATTACGATTTATTTCCTGCTTTAAAGTGGGGTTTGGTTGCTTTTTTTGGCGGATTAGGTTTGATCATCATTGAACTTGCCGGCGCAAGCAATCCCATTTTTAGTGAATACGAAAGTACCATGCCTTTTGGAATTTTTCTGGTTTTTGTGGCTTTGGGTTTTTTGGTCTATTATTTTATGATGAGCAATAAAATGAAGAAACAATAATCTGTAAGCAATTTCCCTGAAAACCGGTTGCTCTGCTGCCGGTTTTTTTTTATTCGTGAAACGTCTTTAATGAAAATCGAATTGCCCAATGAATGTTTTTCAGTCGATGATGAGAAAAATATCTTCGTTTTCCTTTTTCATTTTATATTTTTCGCGGGCAAATTTTTCTAAATTCTTATCGCTTCCAAAAAGCGAATGAAAATCGGTGCTGTCTTTTGCAATCTGGTCTAGATAGTACTGTTTTTCCTTTTGAAGTCCGCGCAATTCCTTGATCAGCTTCATGTGTGCATTGAAATTGTATTGATCGACAAAAAACAAAAGGACAAAAAACACCAGAAACGAAATCAGATATTTATTAAAAATTTTCAAGATTTTCATTAATCATTTTAATTTTTAAGGTTTAAAGTCCCCGTATTTTGATTTTGATCGGGCGCTATTCCACTTCAGTTTTGTGCCCAAAACCATTCAGTCGGTGTAATTAATTTAAACTTTTGCCGCAAAGTTAATGGTCTATTTGGTGCTTTGGAGAAGAAATAAAGAATTTTTTTAACCTTCATTTGTTTAGAAACAGAATATCTATTTGCTCTTCATCCAACCAAAAACGATAAACCATTGAGCCATTACGTAGGTTCCCATCACCCAAAATGGAGAATTTGGAATTTCGAAAGAAAATTTGTTGAGCGCAAGCAAACTGTCGGAAACCAAAAAAAGGAGACCGCCCAGCAGCACCAAACGACCGGAATGAACCAAATGAATGCGTGAATAAACAAAAGCCGACAACACCATCAATACCAAAACGAGGGCGTACAAAGGAACTGCAAACTTTAAAACCAAACTATTCAGCCCAAATACCGACGGCAGCAAAACGCTCAATAAGCCAATAAAAATGGACAAAATACCAATCAGAAAAATGGGACTTTGCTTAAAAATTGGTAAAATAGAATTCCCATTGCCTGCTACAAAAACGCGAATGTAAAACAGATGGGAAATTAGAAAAAAGACCAGACCAAGAATGAAATTATCAAAATAAGGCATCAGAAATACATCGCCCAATAAGGAAAAGAAAAGAGCCAAAAGAAATGCAAGGTTCAGCTTTTGGGCTGATTTATTGGTATTTGAAAAATACCAAATCATCAACAATATCAATAAAAGCGGTTTGAAAATATTTTCTAAATAATCCAGTCCGATGAGCTTTATCGAAATTACAATCAGCGCAATGAAGAAGTAGGAAATAGAGAATAAATAAGTTAGTTTCTGATTCATACGGTGTTTTATTTGTTATCAATTTGCTTGTCTTGAACAAAAGAGTGTTAGGAAATCGACATGAATGTTTCAATCTCTTCTATTTCGATCGGAAAATTGGCCATTAAATTTATAGGGCCGTCGTTGGAAATCAAAATATTGTTCTCCAGTCGAATTCCCAATCCTTCTTCTTGGATATAAATGCCGGGTTCGCAAGTCAATACCATTCCGGCAGATAAAGGAATATTCCGATCGCCTACATCGTGCACATCCAATCCCAAATGGTGGTTTACGCCGTGCATAAAATATTTTTTGTAAAGCGGATTTTCAGGATCTTGATTTTTCACTTCAGTCTGGGTAAACAAGCCCAATTCGATTAGTTCTTTTTCGATCAAGGTTTTTGAGAGCTTGTCCAGATTTTCAAGCAATTCGCCCACAATCATCTTATCGGTCAAAGCTTTTAGTGTGCGAAGAACGGCCTGATACACCGCTTTCTGGCGTTCAGTAAATTTCCCATTTACCGGAATACTCCTCGACATATCGGCAGAATAATTGGCGTATTCAGCACCAAAATCAAACAAGAGAATATCGCCAGCTTTACATTCTTTGTTGTTTTCGATATAATGCAAAACGCAGGCGTTTTTCCCCGAAGCAATAATGGGATAATAGCCGTTTCCGTTTGCTCTGTTTATGGCAAATTCGTGTTCTATTTCTGCTTGAATTTCGTACTCAAAACGTCCGGGTTTTACAAATTTCAAGGTTCGGCGAAATGCTTTGTTTGTAATTTTGCAAGCTGATTTTAGCAGCTCAATTTCTGTTTCTGATTTTATCAATCGCAAAGCGTATAAGATAGGAGCAGAACGTTCAAAAGCATGCAAAGGGAATAGACTTCGTATTTGTTTATTGAAACGTTGTTCGCGCGTTTCTACTTCCGAAACGTATTTTGGATATTCGTAACTATTCAAATAAATGGTCTTTGCATAAGTGGCTGCTTCTCTCAAAACAAAATCCATTTCCTCCAGCCAATAAACCGTTTCAATGCCGGAAGCGGATCGGGCTTCTTCTTTGGTATATTTATGCCCGTTCCAAATAGCAATTTGTTCGCTAGTTTTCAGAATGAATAAAACTTCTCGATGTTTTGGATTTGGATGATCGGGAGCCAATAAAAGAATCGTTTTTTCTTGTTCGATCCCGCATAAATAGAACAAGTCGGACGATTGCCGAAAAGGAAAAAACTGATCTCCATTGCGCGGATATTCGTCGTTGGAAACAAAAAGCGCAATCGATTTCGAAATGAGCTGTTTTTTGAATTGATTTCGATTATAGCTAAAAAATTGATTATCAATTTTATGGTATCTCATCTTAAATAGAATTTATTTATAATAGTTACAAATTAAGAAACGACGCTTGTTTGGTGAATATCGAACAAATTTAAATCTTACTTTTGTGTTCTGTTGAACAAAAGTAAAGAATTTATTCATCATTAAAAATCAAAACCTTATACTATAAAATTATCATTATGATTAAGCAAATAACCTTTTCATCGATTACAAAAAAAGTAATCATGTCGTTGGCTGGCTTGTTTTTAATTGTCTTTTTGCTTGTCCATTTGGGCATCAATTTGTTTTTATTGCCGCTAACAGAAAACCACCGGGAAATCTTTGAATTAGCAGCCAACTTTATGGCTACCAATCCGTTGATAAAAATTATGGAGATATTTCTCTTCGGTGGATTTATTATCCATATCATTTATGGCATTGTTGTTCAGCTGCAAAACTGGGCTTCACGCGGAAATATTGGATATAAGTCGGGCAATAAAACAAAAGCATCTCTTAGCTCTCGGTATATGATTTATACTGGAATTCTGGTGCTCCTGTTTTTGGCTATGCACATTTACCAATTTTACTTCATCAAACTTGGTTTGAATAGTTCCGTCTTTATGGACGAACACGGACATCCTTTGTTTTACGACATCGCAATCAACTTATTTACTACTCAGCCTGCTTACTCTATTTTGTATATTGTATTGTTCGTATTTTTAGGTTTCCACCTCAATCATGCTTTTCAATCTGCATTTCAAACTTTGGGCTGGGAACATCCAAAATATACGCCTTGCATAAAAACACTTGGGCTTGTATATGCAATCGTGGTTCCGCTGGGATTTATTATCATCCCTTTGTATTTTTTGATAATGAAGTAATCATCCAAAATTCCCAAACAAGAAAATCATGACAAAATTAAATTCAAAAACACCACATGGCCCTTTGGCCGAAAAGTGGACCAATTATAAAGCGCACCAAAATTTGGTGAACCCTTCAAACAAAAGAAAAATTGATATTATCGTTGTTGGAACAGGTTTGGCTGGAGGTGCTGCAGCGGCTTCATTTGGAGAATTGGGATTCAATGTAAAGAATTTCTGCATCCAAGATAGTCCCCGTCGTGCACACAGCATTGCGGCTCAGGGAGGAATCAATGCAGCTAAAAACTATCCCGGTGATGGCGACTCTGTTTATCGTTTGTTTTATGATACAATCAAAGGAGGCGATTACCGTGCTCGCGAAGCGAATGTTTTTCGTTTGGCCGAAGTGAGCAACAATATTATTGACCAATGTGTAGCGCAAGGCGTACCTTTTGCCCGCGAATACAGTGGCTACCTCGACAATCGCTCCTTCGGCGGAGCACAAGTTTCCCGAACGTTCTATGCGCGCGGTCAAACTGGTCAGCAATTGCTCTTAGGCGCTTACGGTGCTTTAAGCAAAGAGATAAACAAAGGAACTGTAAAAATGTATAACCGCAAAGAAATGCTTGATTTGGTTGTGGTTGACGGAAAAGCGCGTGGAATTATAACTCGAGATTTGATCAGTGGAAAAATAGAACGCCATTCGGCTCATGCTGTTGTGATTGCAACCGGAGGCTATGGGAATGTTTTTTACCTCTCTACGATGGCAATGTCATCCAATGGCGGTGCAGCCATTAGCTCTTGGAAACGGGGAGCCTTTTTTGGAAACCCTGCCTTCGTTCAAATTCACCCAACTTGCATTCCTGTTCATGGCGATTTTCAATCTAAGTTGACTTTGATGAGTGAGAGTTTAAGAAACGATGGTCGAATCTGGGTTCCTAGAAAGAAAGAAGATGCAGAGGCCATTCGTGCAGGTAAACTTAATCCTAATTCTTTAAAAGAAGAGGACCGCGATTATTATTTGGAAAGAAGGTATCCGGCTTTTGGAAATTTAGTTCCTCGCGATGTGGCATCTCGTGCCGCTAAAGAACGTTGCGATGCGGGTTTCGGTGTTGGAACGGGTTTGGCTGTTTACCTCGATTTTGCTGCCTCAATTAAACGCTTGGGTGTAGAAGTGATTAAGGCTCGGTATGGTAATCTTTTCCAGATGTATGAAAAAATTGTGGATACAAATCCTTACGAAACGCCAATGATGATTTATCCGGCTATTCACTATGCTATGGGCGGATTGTGGGTCGATTATGAATTGCAAACAACTATTCCCGGATTATTTGCCGGTGGCGAAGCTAACTTCTCCGATCACGGTGCAAACCGTTTAGGTGCCTCCGCTTTGATGCAAGGATTGTCTGATGGCTATTTTGTATTGCCTTATACCGTTCAAAATTATCTTGCTGCCGAAATTGGCACAGGACCTATTCCAATAAATACAGCCGCTTTTGATGAAGCCGAAAATAAGGTGAAAGAACGCATTAATCGTTTGCTGAATATTAAAGGAACAAAGTCGCCGGATTATTTCCATAAAAAACTTGGCCATGTCATGTGGGACAATGTAGGGATGGGCAGAACAAAAGAAGGTCTCGAAATCGCATTAAAAGAAATTCCAGTATTACGTGATGAGTTTTTTAAAAATTTGCGTGTTACAGGAACCCCCGATGAGTTTAATCCCGAATTGGAAAAAGCTTTGCGTATTGCCGATTTCTTCGATATGGGCGAATTGATGGCCTACGACGCTCTTCACCGGAAGGAAAGTTGTGGCGGCCATTTCCGCGAAGAATACCAAACTCCCGAAGGGGAAGCATTGCGCGACGACGATGATTTTATGTATGTTGCTGCTTGGGAATTTATAGGAGATGGTGTAAAACCTGAACTGCATAAAGAAGAGCTTAAATACGAAGCAATCGAAGTAAAAGCCAGAAATTATAAATAGAATTTTATTTAAGAAATTGTTTTCGACAATAAAACAATTGATTTTCAAATAAATAAAAGATAAAAAAATGGATTTAACATTAAAAATATGGCGTCAAGAAAATGCCCAGGCCAAAGGGGAATTTAAGAATTACCAAGTGAAAGGCGTGTCGAAAGATTCTTCTTTCTTGGAAATGTTAGACGTATTGAATGAATCTTTGGTAGATAAAATTGAATCTCCTGTTTGTTTTGATCATGATTGTAGAGAGGGCATTTGTGGAATGTGTTCTTTGTATATCAACGGTCGCCCGCACGGCCCCGACGATGCCATTACAACTTGCCAATTGCATATGCGTAAGTTTAAAAACGGAGAAACAATCACTGTAGAGCCTTGGCGCGCAAAACCGTTTCCTGTTATCAAAGATTTGGTTGTCGATCGTTCGGCTTTGGACGAAATAATCCAATCCGGAGGTTATACTTCGGCCTCCACAGGCGGAGTTCCCGATGCAAATGCAATACTGATTTCAAAATACGATTCCGACTTAGCAATGGACGCCGCTTCCTGCATCGGATGTGGAGCTTGTGTTGCAGCTTGTAAGAACGCTTCTGCTATGTTGTTCGTTTCGGCAAAAGTATCGCAATTTGCACTTTTGCCACAAGGACAAGTAGAAAAAGAACGCAGAGTACAAAAAATGGTCGCAAAAATGGATGAGTTGGGATTTGGAAACTGCACCAATACCTATGCTTGCGAAATGGAGTGTCCAAAAGAAATCTCCGTTTCGAATATCGCTCGTATGAATCGCGAATTTTTAGGAGCAAAATTATTCAGCAGAGAAACCGTTTAAACCGTTTGCCAAATAATGTCGAGCCTCAAATACGAAAGTGTTTGAGGCTTTTTTTTGTCGTACCAGAGAGGTGAGCGAGCTTGAACTCCACAAATCAAAGTGCAAACCGCCAAACAAACTTTGTCATGATGGTGGTGCCCAGTAGTTTTATATTGTTATCAGCGGTGGAAAATTCCTGATTCACAATAAAATAGAAATCAGAACCAATTTTTGGAATCCAATTGAAGCGGAAATTAAGCAGAATTTCTTCGTCTTCACTATTCCATTGTCCAAAAATGCCGCTGTTTAGTTTGGGGCTATAGGCATACGAAACTCGTCCGCTCAGTTCGGTTGCCACCGCATCGCCTTGTGGCAAATAAAGGTAATTTTTCGCCCAACTGGCCGAAAGATTCCAATGTTTATTCATATTCCATGCCACAGCAGCTTTCAATTCATTTCTTTTTCCGGTATAAAACTCCCCCTTGCTCGCATTTAGGCTGGCAAAAAATTTACGTCCACTAAAGGTATTAAATTGAACTTCCATACGGCTGTCCAAATAATCGCCCACGGGGATAATGATTGTGTCCAAGATGGCGAAACTTTCGGTCAAGCGATCAAAATAATACTGAACATTCAGCTCAATAAATTCACCGCTTTTAAACATAATTCCCAAAGGACGCCACTCGTAAAGGATGCTTTCCAATTTGTTGGTACCGCTATTCACGTAATAGGATATTTCAACCGGCTTAATTTCCAAATTTCGCACCAAACTTAAAAATTTTGGACGAGGATTAAACTGAAGTTCAGCGTGATATCTTCGCGCATTGCTTCGGCGGATGTAGCCCATTTCCGGGTTAAATTTGGCTTGAACGTCGTTCAAGCTCAAATCCAGCTCTATCCAATCGTTCGGGAACGAAAGAGCAATATCGTAAGCCGTATTGTCCACATTGACCGAATCGCTTGTGTAGGTCTGTGCTATTACACCACTAAATTGAAGGTTTTTATCTTTTAAAAACGTGCTGGTAGAATAATTGAAATCGGCTCCATATACAAAATTGTGATGACCGTTTTGAATTTTAGAAGTCACAATCATCCCTATGGTACTTTGTTTCCAAATATCCTGACTCACCCGTAAAACTGAAAAATTTGTTGTGGGAACGGCTTCCAATCCATCAGTTTGAATATTTAAAAACCCAATGTTGGTTTTGTTCTGTTTTCCAAAAATACGTGCTCCAAAAAGAATGGGAACATCTTGTTCTGTCTCACTGTCATTTCCAATTCTCCGCGAATAAAAAAGTTCGCTTCCTCCCCCTACATTCATCTGAAATTGGCTGTTGCCATCCAAGAAAAAATCCCTTTTTTCGCTGTAATAAAGAGAGAAACGCGAAAGATTTATTTGAGCTTGGTCATCTTCTACTTGCCCAAAATCCGTATTGGCCGTTAAATTGAGTTTTAAAGTTGGCGAGATATCTATATTTACATCGCCACCATAATTGTAGATAAAATCTGCTTTTTCTCCGCTCGTCTTTTCCAATCCGGCCGTTACATAAGGCTTTATCTCTATCTTTTCTTTCGATTCAATATTTTTCAATCCATCCAATTTTCCGGCTTGCGAAATTTTTTCGATATCAAACTGCCTGCTCCATCCTTGCCACATGATTTGCTCACGTTTGTGGCGAATGTTTCGTTCAATATTTAATGCCCAGATTTGCTCAGATTGTTTTGGAAATTTTAAAGTCGAGAACGGAATTTCGAATTCGGCAAACCAGCCTTCGTCGGTTATGCTGGTGGCAACATCCCAAATACCATTCCAGCTCTTGTTAAAACCAGTTCCTTCATTCGAAACAAGCACATCGGCTCTCGCTCCATTCGGATTTGTTACAAATAAATAACCATTCCGATTGTCGTTGAAAGGGCTCAGAATCAATTCAATATTGTCGTCGCTTCCCCAATTAAAATCGCGGTTCATTTTGCTGGCACTCAATTTTTCTACTTCCGAGTCGTAAGCCCAAACTGCAATATACATTTTGTTGGAACTGTAAACAATTGCAATTTCTGTTCGTTCGGTTGCCGGTTTCCCTTCCTCCATTTCGCGCTGAGTGAAATTGCGAATGTGCATGGCTTCTTGCCACACAGCTTCATTTAGTTTCCCGTCGAGCTTAATTTTTGTTTTGGAGTAAAAGGCCGTGAGGGTGTCGGTGGAGGCAAACAAAAATGAATGCGTGAGAAAAAAAACAAGGAATAAACAGTTTCTGTATTTTTGATTCAACATTTTATGAGAATGGGCGGTAAATAGTGCTAATTAGTGATTTGTAGTTTTATTGTTTTGTAAAGATACGCTTCTTTTGAAAAAAGGAAGAAGGAGTTTAAAATAATAATTCTTTGATTAATTTTTTAGCAGACGGAAAAGACGTATTAATTTTTTATTTTAGCTCAAAAAACAATGCCCGTATTTTCTACTGCTTGTCCTCGCAATTGCTATTCTTCTTGCAGTTTTAATGCACGTGTGGAAGACGGGAAATTGGTGGCCGTTGAGCCTCATTCGACCAATAAGGCTACCGCCGAAGGTCCTTGTATCAAAGGGCTTAGTTATGTAGAACGTGTCAATAGCAAAGATCGAATTCTTTTTCCATTGAGAAAAAACAGCAGGGGTAAATTTGAACGCATCAGCTGGTCGGAAGCCCTAAAAGAAATTGCCGACAAACTTCGTTTTTTGAAAAAGGAATTTGGCAATCAATCGGTATTGTTTTACGAATCGAGTGGAATGTCGGGACTGACAAACCAATTTAGCCAAAAATTTTGGGAGCTTTTTGGTGGCGCAACCACCACCTACGGAAATCTTTGTTGGCCGGCCGGACTGGAAGCTGTTCGCCTAACGTTAGGAGAAAATAAACACAACGTTCCTTGGGACTTGGAAAATGCGAAGCTAATTGTTTTGTGGGGAAAAAATCCGGCCGAAACCAATATCCATGAAATGGTTTTTATCGAAAAGGCACAAGCCAATGGAGCAAAATTGGTGGTGGTCGATCCGCGAAGAACTCCTTCGTCCGAAAGAGCCGATTTGCTTATTCAGCCAAAACCCGGCACGGATGCTGCCATTGCTCTCGCTATTGCAAATCACCTCATTCAGAATGGACAATATGATAAAACTTTTGTCGATACGTATGTAAAAGGTTTTGAGGACTTTAAACAATCCATCGAAAATTGGACGCTCGATAAAGCAGCCGAAATTTCAAATGTTCCCAAAGAATTTCTCGCGGAATTGGCAAACGACTTGAGTGTCAAACAGTCAATGACCTTGATTCCGGGCTATGGAATGCAACGCTTTTCGAATGGAGGTCAAACGGTGCGCGCTCTGCTAAGTCTAAGCGTTTTGACCGGAAATATCGGAAAAACAGGCGCCAGCTTTCAATATGCCAATCTGCAATCCTATATTTTTGATCGACTGAAAGAACCGGAATCCTATTATCCCGAATTGGGAGCCAAGGCAGTTTTTCGAAGAACAGTTTCCAAAGCCCTATTAGGAGCTGATATAATGGCACAACAAAATCCGCCGCTAAAGATGATTTGGGTTGAGCGCGGAAACCCTATCACTCAAAATCCGGATACGAATTTAATTCTGGAAGCATTTCGAAAGCTCGATTTTTGCGTTGTGGTGGAGCAATTTATGACCGACACCGCTCTCGAAGCCAACATCGTTTTGCCGGCTAAAAGCATGTTCGAACAAAGCGATATCATTGGTTCCTATTGGAATCCTTATGTGCAATTGAAGCCGAAAATTCTTGATTCTCCGGGAGAAGTAATGTCGGAAACGGAAATCTATTTTCATTTGGCAAAAGAATTGGGGTTTTCAGAATCAGAAATTTTGAAATTTCTTCCCAATCCCGGCAATGATTCTATCGAACTTTTCTTGAAAAACGAGTTGAAAGATTTTAAAGAACTGAATTGGGAGAAATTAAAGGCAGTCCCCATGCTCGCTCCCGGAATAGAAAATATCGCTTTTGCGGATAAAAAATTCAAGACTCCAAGTGGGAAAATTGAATTGCTATCAGAAGAAGCTGTTCAAAAATGGAATGTTTCGGCTTTGCCAACGTACGATAAACTACCGGATGAAAATAATGAATTTCCTTTCTTTTTGTTATCGCCAAACACCAAAAATCGCATTCATTCGCAATTTGGAAATTTGAAACTGATAAAGCAGTTTGCCCCCGAACCTACGTGTGTTTTAAGTGCTCAGGACGCTTTGAAGTTGAACATCAAGAAAGGAGATAAAGTAAAGATATTCAATCGAAAAGGAAGTTTTGAAACCAAGGTGGACATTCGGTTTGGAGTGAAAACCGGATGCATCGTGTATTACAATGGCTGGTGGTTGCAAGAAGGCGGAAGCCCAAATATCCTTACAATTGGAAAAGAAACAGATATGGGACACGGAACCGCTTTTCACGACACCAAGGTTCAGATTGAAAAAATAAACGACTAAGAAAATGCAGCAAGGATTTGTATTCGATCTCAATAAATGCGTGGCTTGTCAAGCTTGTGTGGTAGCTTGTCAGATTGAGAATACAACTTTGGATAGCTTGTTGTCGCAAAAGGCAGAGGAAATACAAATTGCTTGGCGATCGGTTACCACCAACAATCAATTTCAATATCCCGATTTGCCTGTTTTCAGTTTTTCGATGGCCTGCAATCATTGCGAAGATGCGCCCTGTATGCTCAATTGTCCTGCTTTGGCTTTTATGCGCGAAACTGTTTTTGGTGCCGTAATGCATCAGGCAGATGCTTGCATTGGCTGCCAATATTGCGTGTGGATTTGCCCTTACGATGCTCCCAAATACAATCCTTTTACCGGAGTAATCGAAAAATGTACGCTTTGTGTAAATCGATTGCAAGAGAATCGAAAACCGGCTTGTGCTAGCTCTTGTCCAACCGGCGCACTCGATTTTAGTTCTATTCTCCTAAAGCCTCAGCTTGTCGAAGGATTTGCTGAAACCGGTATCAGACCAGCCATTGAGCTGAAAGAATTGCGAAATCCTAAAAGCCCAAAACAAGAAACGATACACTTTGAATCGAATGAAAAGGAAATTTATACCAAATTAAACTTGACCGCGAAACAAAAATCGGCTCTACTTACGGAATGGCCATTGCTTACGTTTACATTGCTTGTTCCGGTATTGGTTTCGGGCTTTTACGCTTCTTTCAGTAAAGACTTTGTTCTTAATCCAGTGGTATTTATTGGTTTTGCAATCTTTGCTATGTTTTTAAGCCTGTTTCATTTAGGAAAAAAGTTTCGTGCATGGAGAGCGGTTTTAAACGTCCGTAATTCGTGGCTGAGCCGAGAAATTGTTGCTTATAGTCTATTTGTCCCTGCTTCTGCACTCTGGCTGTTTTTCCCTCGACAAAATGAATTGGGACTTGTGGCCACCATTTTCGGTTTGCTTACATTGGTTTCCATCGACAATTTGTATCGCCAAATTCCATCAAAAGCTAAAAATAAATACCACAGTGCCGATGTTTTGTTTTTCACTGTTTTTTTATATGTGGCCATATTGGTTTCGAATCCGTGGATGTTTTCAGCAGCCATTTTGATAAAAACTTATCTGTATATTACCCGAAAAATGGAGTTTGAACGGCAAGGGCAAGATGTGCGTAAAGCGCTGTCAGGGCTTCGTATCCTTATTGGGTTTGTGGTTCCGTTCTTTCTCGTTTTTATTCCTTTTTTACAAAATGGCGTGGAAGTCGTTTTTATTTTTGTTTTTATGGGTGAATTTATTGACCGATCGGAATTTTATTTGGAATTACAATCAAAAGGATAGAATAGCTTGCGAATGGTTTTTTCGGATGCGGCCCTCGTTTGCTCAATAGCCTAAAAACGTCAATAAGTCGGACACAAAAAAAGGCTGCCTCCTTTAAGA
>DMBV01000061.1 GCA_003445975.1 Bacteroidales bacterium | reverse complement strand
TCTTGATTGCGTGCGCCGCCCCACGAACTCAACGGACTTGTTTCTGATTTTTGCGTTGTTTTTGCCTTCGATTCTATATAAAACTCAACATCTTTTGTCCCTAAACGTAACGATTTGTAAAATTTGTTGATCTCGCTTTCGCTGATATTTTTTTCTTGCATCAGCTTGCGTGCCAAGGGCGAAATATGGATATCCGATTCCAAACTTTTCGGCTTCTCGCTCTCAACAATATCAATCTTAGTTTGTTCTTTCGCTTTGGGTTCTGTAGCTTGTGTGTCGGCTTTTGGCTCATGGGAGACTTTTGCCTTTTCGGCTACTTCAAAACTCGAATCAATTGTACAGGCAATGCTGCCCACACCAACTGTATCGCCTTCGGCAACCAAAAGTTTTATTTTCCCTGAAACTTCGGCGCTCAGACTCAGTGTTGCTTTATCAGAATCTATTTCGGCAATCTCTTGATCTTTCTGAACAAGTGCGCCATCTTCAACAAGCCAAGAAGCTATTTGAACTTCGGTAATGGATTCGCCGGGGGTGGGGACTTTTATTTCTACAATCATTTTGCTTTATTTTGTTCTAATTCCAAATTAAATTGTTGCCAATTGTTGCCAATACAGGCCATTTTACAAATTGTTCCTATACGCGGACAATCTCCACACTCATCAAATGGTTTTTCAACGATCTTCCGCTGCTGTTTTTGATGAAATTTGCTCGATCCTGTTGCGGGACTTCCCGACGATGGACGAGCAACAATAAACAAATTCAAATGTTCCAACTCTGTACGAATAAAGGGGCTTGCTCCCATATTGTAGGGCTCCTCTTGAACCCACATGAGTGTTTGGGCGTTTTTGTATTTTGTCCTAATTTTCTCTATCTGTTTTTTGGGCAAAGGATACAACTGTTCTATCCGAACGAGCGCTAAATCTTCATTTTTGAGTGCTCTCTTTTCGGCCAGCAAATCGTAATAAACTTTTCCGGAACAGAAAACTACTTTTCTGATTTTTTCGACCTCGGCGCTGCTGTCGTCAATCACTTCCTGAAAGCCGCCCTGAGCAAAATCCTTCAAATCGGAAACGGCCTCCGGATGACGTAAAAGACTTTTTGGCGTGAAAATGATCAGCGGTTTACGGAATTCTCTCTTCAATTGACGGCGCAAAATATGAAACATGTTTGCCGGAGATGTGAGATTGGCCACTTGAAAATTGTTTTCGGCACAAAGTGTTAGAAACCGCTCCATGCGCGCACTCGAATGTTCCGGCCCTTGACCTTCGTAGCCATGAGGCAATAGAACAACCAAGTTGTTCATGACGTTCCATTTGTCTTCGGCACTGCTCAAGAATTGGTCGAAAATGATTTGAGCTCCGTTATTAAAATCGCCAAATTGCGCTTCCCAAATGGTGAGTGCATTGGGTGATGTTAAAGCGTAGCCGTATTCAAAACCAAGAACTCCGTATTCTGAAAGCAAGGAATTGTAAATAGTAAATGGCGCCTGGTTTTCGCTTATATGATGCAAAGGCGTGTAGGTGTCAATAGAATCGTCGATGGTGAAAACAGCATGCCGATGCGAAAAAGTGCCCCTTTCAACATCTTGGCCGCTTATGCGAACCGGAATTCCTTCGTTTACCAACGACGCATAAGCGAACAACTCGCCCATGGCCCAATCGAGCTTTTGATCTTTAAAAACCATGTCGTGCCGAGCTTTTTGAAGACTTTCTATCTTTTTAAAGAAAGCACGATCTTTGGGTAAATCCGTTAATTTTGCAGCAATCTCTTTCAGAACAACTAAATCGATTCCTGTTTTAGGTGATTTTTCGAAATCGGATTTCTTTGCTTTTCGAATTCCCGACCATTCTTTTTCCAGAAAAGAGGTCATTTTGGAACTTGTAATCTTTTTAGCACTTACCAACGAGTCTTCCAATAAATCGTAAAAAGTAGATTCTGTTTTCTGCGCTTCATCCAATGTTATATCACCTTGAGCAATCAGCTTATTGGCATAAATTACACGTGGGTCGTCGTGTTTTTCGATGGCTTTATACAAAACAGGCTGTGTAAATCGGGGTTCATCGCCTTCGTTGTGTCCATATTTTCGATAGCATAACAAATCGATGAAAATATCTTTCTTGAATTTTTGACGGTATTCCATGGCCAAGATGGTGGTAAAAGCCACCGCTTCGGCATCGTCGCCATTTACATGAAAAACGGGCGCTTGAATGGTTTTCGCAACGTCGGTGCAATAAGTCGAAGTACGCGCATCGAGGTAGCTGGTGGTAAATCCCACTTGGTTGTTGATGACCAGATGCAAAGTTCCGCCGGTTGTATAGCCTTTCAGTTTCGACATTTGCGCCACTTCATACACAATTCCTTGTCCGGCAATGGAAGCATCGCCGTGGATGAGTATTGGGATAATCGAATTTTCGGAAATAGTTGTTTTCTCATCATCAATTCGGGCACGAGTCAATCCTTCCACCACCGGATTTACGGCTTCCAAATGCGATGGATTGGGCGAAAGTACAAGCAAAACATCTTTGCCTTTTCTAGTTTTTGTTTCGGAAGTAAAACCCAAATGGTATTTTACATCGCCCAGCAAATAGGATTCTTCGTATTCGTTTCCTTCAAACTCGCTAAAAATCTTGGAATAGGGTTTTCCCATGATATTGGACAAAACGTTTAGTCGGCCACGATGAGCCATGCCAATCATAAATTCCTGAATGCCCATTTCGTTTCCTTTTTCGATGGCAGCGTCCAAAGCCGGAATAAGTGTTTCGGCTCCTTCCAACGAGAAACGTTTCTGCCCGGGAAATTTTTTATGAATAAACTTTTCGAAACCAACAGCTTGCGTGAGCTTATCTAAAATGGAATGTTTTTCGTTGAGTGTGAAATGGGGCGTGTTTCGGCTGCTTTCCATTTTGGTTTTCAGCCAAGCTATTTCTTCCAAATTTCGGATGTAAACATATTCAACAGCCACCGAGCCGCAATAAGTTTGGTCGAGCATGTGAATAATGTCTTTCAGTTTGGCGGCGCCCAAACCGAGTTTTTTTCCGGCCTCGAAATTTTTCTCCAAATCAGCTTCTGCTAAACCAAAGTTTTTATAGTCGAGCGAAGGTTCATAATGACGGCGTGTACGAACCGGGTTTGTTTTGGTAAACAAATGGCCGCGTTTGCGGTGATCTTCAATCAAATTGATCACCTTGTATTCGGACGAAGAAACACTTTCGGTCTGTTGGGAGAAATCGTTCTTAAAAAATTCGAATCCCTCAAAAAATTTTCGCCATCCATATTCTACCGTTTCCGGATTTTGAAGAAATTGTTGATACAAATCTTCAATTTCTTGTGGATTGGCATTCAAATAGGAATATTTATCCATCATTATTGTGCAAAAAATTAAATGGTATGAAATCGTTTATTTAAAACGATTATAAATTATCAGCAAAAGTAAAAAAATATTACGAAGCAGAGAGCTAAAAATCAACACAAACCACAGATTTTATGTCGATCGACGGTTAATCCTGTTTAAGTCGAAATCCTACGCTTTCCAAATCTTTCCAAAAGTTGGGATACGATTTGTTTACAACCGATGGATTGTCAATTTTTAATTCTCCCAAAAGCATGCTCAATGGGGCAAAAGCCATTGCCATGCGGTGATCCGAATGTGAATATATTTTTGTTTTGGCTTCTAATTTTGCCGAAGAAAGCACGATTTTATCATCCGAAACCTGGATAGAAGCTCCGAGTGCGCTCAGCTCTTTTTCGAGGGCTGCAATTCGATCGGTTTCTTTCAGTCGTAAATTCTGCAAGCCTGTAAATTCGCCCGAAATATTTAATCCGGCTACACTCACAATCGCTGTTTGAGCTAGATCGGGAAATTCATAGAAATTCATTTTGAAGGGGCTGATTTGCTTTGTTGTCTTGGTCAAACGAACGCCTTCGCTGGTAAATTCTGTATGAATTCCAAAAAGGCTTCCTATTTCGGCCATCACTCGGTCGCCCTGCGTGCTTTCTTTCTTCAAACCCAATAGTGTCAGGTCTAGCTTGTTGGCAAAGGCCGCCATTTCGTACCAATAGGAAGCCGCTGTCCAGTCTGATTCGACGCGATAGGGTTTTTTGTTTTGATAGCGTTGTTTTTCGATGGTGATGGTATTTTCTTTTCTTTGAATCTGAATGTCAAATTCTTGCATTATTTTCAGCGTCATTTCGATATAAGGAGCAGAACTAACCTCGCCCAAGAGTGTCAATTTCAGTCCATTTGTCATTTTTGGAGCCATCAAAAGCAAAGCCGAAATAAATTGAGAACTCACGGTGGCATCCACTTCTATTTCTCCACCTTTTATTCTTTTTCCCTCGATAAGGATGGGCGGAAAACCTGCTTTTTCGGTGTATTCAATATTTGTTCCAAGCTCTACTAATTTATCGACCAAAATACCAATGGGTCTTTGTTTCATTCGCTCGGATCCGGTTATATACGATTTAACGTTGATTCCCGAAGCGTAAGCAGTGATAAACCGCATGGCAGTACCCGAATCGCGCAAATCGAGGTTGAGCGAAATGTTGGTCCCTTTCAAATGCAAAAGGGATTCCAAAGCGGATTTCATGATCAGCGTATCCGAACTTTCGGAGAGGTTTTCGATATCCAAATCTTCTTTTCCAAGAATGGCATCAATAATAAGCAATCGGGCACTTTCGCTTTTTGAAGGCGGTAACTGAATTTTCCCAATAATATTTCTGTTTTCTTTACTGATTGTGAGAGCCATGAATGGAATAGTTTAATGATTTTACAATTTGTTCTGTGTTCACATTTACATCAATTGCGCATTTTTCAATATTTTCTAACAGACTAAAATTCAATTCGTTTCCGTTTTTTTTCTTGTCTTGATTCACCAGTACAGCAATGGCTTTTAGCTGGTTTTGAGCAATGTTTAACTTAGCAAAATGGGTTTGGATTTGTGTTTCAATTTCTTTCAATTCTGCTTGTGGAAGATTTAAAATCTCTGCCGATAAGTAGGCTTCGGCAAGCATTCCAAAAGCAACCGCTTCGCCATGAAGCACGGGGTTTTCTGTATCCATAAAAAATGTTTCGATCGCATGGCCTATCGTATGTCCAAAGTTGAGTATTTTTCGCACTCCTTTTTCTGTTGGATCTTGATCGACAATGGCTTTCTTAATACGGATGGATGTTTCGATGTAAATTTTTAATGATTCTGAATTTAGTTTCTCGATGGAGCAAAGGGCTTTCCAATACGCTTTATCGGCAATAAGTCCGTGTTTTAACATTTCGGCGTAAGCCGACACCAATTCTCTTTGGGGAAGTGTATCTAAAAAACGAAAATCGATTGCAATCAGCTTTGGCGTGGAAAATAGTCCGATTTGATTCTTGTATTTATCGAGATTTACACCTGTTTTTCCACCTATGGAAGCGTCGACCATGGCAAGCAAAGAGGTGGGAATATTCACGAAATCCATCCCTCTTTTGAATGTGGAGGCTACAAAACCGCCCAGATCAGAAATTAAACCGCCGCCTAGATTGATGAGGAGCGAATGCCGGTCGGCTTCCCCTTCTGTCAAGCTTTGCCACAATTGATTTGCAATGTCGATGGTTTTGTTTTCTTCTCCGGCTGCAATGATCAGTAGCTCTGCCTTGTTTGCATTTCGACTTTCGTCAGCCAGAAGAGGGAAACAAAGAGAATAGGTATTTTCGTCCATCAAGACAAAAAACTTGGAATAGGCTTTCTTTTCGATAAAAGCATCTAAAACCGCTGCTGCGTTTACATCGAGCAAAATAGGAAACTCTTTATTTTTGATTTTAACGACTTTAGCCATGCAACAAAATTAAGTATTATTTAATCCGTAACCGTCGAATTTTAGCAAAACATTGCAATCGTCGATTCGTTTGGTCTTCTTGTTGTTTTGAAAAGGTATCGGGATTTAGAAAACAGAAATCGACAACAAGAAATCCGATTTTAGATAAAGTGTGCCATCCGCTTGAAGCAAAAAAAAACTCCTGCCTAAGGCAAGAGTTTAAATTTTTTAAGAAACAACAAATCTAATTTGCTTTTTCTTCTTCAGTAGCTAGCGGTGAAACTGAAACGTAAGATCTATGATTTTTCTTCTTCTTAAATACTACGATTCCTTCAGTTAAAGCGAACAAAGTATGGTCTTTTCCCATGCCAACATTTTCATCGGCATTGTGAACAGTTCCTCTTTGACGAACGATAATGCTGCCTGCTTTTGCAAGCTGACCACCATATATTTTTACGCCCAGACGTTTACTATGTGATTCTCTACCGTTTTTCGAACTACCTGCACCTTTTTTGTGAGCCATTTTTTAAAATTTTTTAGTTTTTAAATAATCAACCGTCTTATGAAAGAGCGATATTTTCAATTAGGATTTGCGAAAAATCTTGTCGATGCCCTCTGGACTTTCTATAGTTTTTTCTTCTCTTCTTTTTAAAGATGAGCACTTTATCACCGCGCACATGCCCGATGAGTTTGCCGGAGACTTTTGCGCCTTCTACAGTGGGGGCTCCGACATTAACAGTTCCTTCGTTGTCGATCAATAACACCTTGTTAAACTCTAATGAAGCGCCTTCTTCACTATCCAAACGGTGTACAAAAATCTTTTGATCTTTTTCAACTTTAAACTGTTGCCCTTGAATTTCTACAATTGCATACATTTTTTATATTCTTAAGTTCAACTTTTTTGGGACTGCAAAAATACGAATATTAATTGATTACGCAATAGTTTTGTGAAAATGTACGAAATATGAAGAAATCGGTTCCAAATCCAGTAATCGATTAATTATCAATTCATTAATCTGTGCAATATTTTTCCGTCGAGGTGGCTTTTGTCTTTTGATATGGCTTCAATTTCCCAATTGGACTTCGCGATTTCTTTTAAATGGTTCTTTTCGGTCTTTTTTTTCTAATTCCGTTTACGGTTTTAAATCTTTGAACGACAAAAAAAACAATCGAATCCCGGAAAGAACCAATTTTCTCAAAATATTAAAACATTCTTTTTTTGTCCACTTTAAAATCAAACAAATCCCAGCGTTGATAATGTCCTGAAGTAGCCAAATTCATTCGCTCAGCCAGAATTATTTTATGAGCAGGAATATCGACATACAAAATGCCGCCCACATTAAACTGCGGTTCTAGCAAATAAAAGCCGTCGGGACCCACCACGCAACTTCCTCCATTTAAAACCAGTTCGGGCAATTTCATTTGTGCTTTTTCGGCTTCCAGCAATAAGATTTTTGGCAAATCTTTGGCGCGCAACAGTTGTCCGACCGAAACAACAAAACACCTGCCTTCAAAAGCATATTGTCGGCTTGCTATCTGATGCATTTCGTGTACTGTTGGCCACAGGGCAAAATGAATATCTTCGGCTTCGTCGTGCATGGCTTGGCGTGTCAAGGGCATCCAATGTTCCCAGCATACCAAAGCGCCAAGCCGCCCATGGGTGGTTTCTACTGCCGACAATCCATGCGCATCGCCCAGCCCATACACCAATTTCTCGGTAAAAGTGGGCATTAATTTCCGATGGTGATTCCGAACAATGCCTTGTTCGTCGATCATTAAAATAGCATTATACAAAGTTCCATTTCCTTTTCCCCGACGGATGGCTTCGTTGAAACCAAAGATCAGAAATACACTTTCTTCTTTCGCTGCCTGCGCTAATCGTTCCATGAATCGATCTCCAATTTCCAGGGCGTTTTCAAACGTTTCGGCCCAAACGGTTTTAATTGGCTCATAATTCCAGCGAGCAGCATTGGGGATGTAATCGAGCCAAGAAGGATAACCGCCAAACCAGGTTTCGCCAAAAACTACAATATCGGCTTTTCCAACCGTAACAGCTTCATGGATTAATTTTAGTGCTTTTTCCACGCTTGCTTCGAGGTTTAAATAAACGCTTGGCTCTTGAATGAGGGCAATTTTGGTTCCAGACATAGTGTTCGTTTTGGTTTTTTTCGGTATCGTCAAAGATAAGAAAATTGGTGTGTTGCAAAAAATAATTGAAAGAACGAAAAGGACTGAAATTATCGAAAAAAATCGATTTTGCTCCCGGATAATCAGTCAGATTGTCTTATATTTGCGCAAAAAATTAACACAGCATACATGGAGAATAAGGCTGCAGGGAAAATTTCCCAAATCATAGGACCGGTGATCGATGTTACGTTTGATCAAGTTGAAAACATTCCAAACATTTACGATGCGTTAACCATAACCACCGAAAAAGGGCATGTGATTGTTTTGGAAGTACAGCAAGATATTGGCGAAAATACTGTTCGTACAGTAGCCATGGATTCCACCGATGGACTTTATCGTGGAATGAAAGTGGTAGCTACCGGGCAAGCCATTTCGATGCCGGTGGGCGAAGAGATTAAAGGGCGCTTGTTCAATGTGACAGGACAAACGATTGATGGATTGCCTCCAATTGTTACCAGCAAATCGTATCCTATCCATCGTGAACCGCCAAAATTCGAAGAACTTTCCACCTCAAAAGAAATATTGCTTACCGGAATAAAGGTGATCGATTTGATTGAGCCCTATTCAAAAGGAGGAAAAATTGGTTTGTTTGGAGGTGCCGGCGTTGGAAAAACGGTCATTATTCAAGAACTGATCAATAATATTGCAAAAAACTACAAAGGACAATCGGTTTTTGCCGGAGTAGGAGAGCGTACCCGCGAGGGAAACGACCTTTTGCGCGAAATGATTGAAGCCGGAATTATCAACTACGGCCATGAGTTTAGAGAAGACATGGAAAAAGGAGGTTGGGATCTTTCGAAAGTAGATATGGAAAAAATGAAAGAATCGCAAGTTACTTTAGTTTTCGGACAGATGAATGAACCTCCCGGAGCACGTGCACGAGTGGCTCTTTCGGGTCTCACTGTGGCTGAATATTTCCGCGATGGAGAAGGTGAAGCCAAAGGAAACGACATCTTATTTTTTATCGATAATATATTCCGCTTTACTCAAGCCGGCTCCGAAGTTTCTGCTTTGCTTGGCCGTATGCCTTCGGCCGTAGGATATCAACCTACTTTGGCCACTGAAATGGGGTTGATGCAAGAACGCATTACTTCCACCAAACGCGGTTCAATCACTTCGGTACAGGCTATTTATGTGCCCGCCGACGACTTGACAGATCCAGCTCCTGCAACTACTTTTGCTCACCTCGATGCCACAACTGTACTGAACAGAAAGATAGCCGAATTGGGAATTTATCCTGCTGTGGATCCTTTGGATTCTACTTCACGGATTCTTAGTCCTGAAATTGTTGGAGAATCGCATTATAGAACAGCACAAAGAGTAAAAGAACTTTTGCAACGTTACAAACAGCTCCAGGATATTATTGCTATTTTGGGTATGGACGAACTTTCCGAAGAAGATAAATTGGTTGTTCATCGTGCACGTCGTGTTCAGCGGTTCTTATCTCAGCCTTTCTTTGTAGCTACTCAGTTTACCGGATTGCAAGGCAAGTTTGTTTCGATCGAAGACACCATCAAAGGATTCAATATGATTATGGATGGCGAAGTGGATAAATATCCTGAAGCTTCTTTCAACCTGGTAGGAACAATAGAAGAAGCCATCGAAAAAGGCGAAAAATTATTGGCACAAAACTAAAAGTATGAATCTGCAAATAATTAGCCCGGACAGTCGGATTTTTGACGGCGAAGTCACACTGGTGAAACTTCCCGGTATTGATGGTTCCTTTGAAGTGCTTGAAAACCACGCTCCTTTGATTTCGGCTTTAAAAAAGGGCGAAGTGAAAGTAATCAAAGCCGACAAAACGGTCGTCTTCTTTCCAATCAAAGGCGGCTTTATCGAAATTTTACACAACAAAGTATTGATACTTGTTCAATAAATAAACAAAAAATACGTTTAAAGCCTGAGTCTATTTTGATTCAGGCTTTTTTATGCTCCTTTTTTATGAAGAAACTACCCATTATTGCGCTCTTTATTCTCTCTTTTTCGTTTACTTCTTGTATCGAATTGGTGGAAGAAATACGAGTTCTGCCCGATTTGTCGGGCGATTACCATCTCTATCTAAAACACAATGGATTAGGTCTTTTGCTCAATTTTTTGCCCGAAAAACTGCAGACCGGAGAATTGGAAAAACAGATTCAGGAGCTGGAAAAACAGAAAGGAATCAGTCAGTTCAGCTATGCTTTGAATCCCCGGATGGGAAAATTTTCGGTCTCGTTTCATTTCTCGAATGCAAGAAATTTAACGCGCGCTTTCTACAACAGCTTTGGAGCGCCGCATTATTTTTTTTCGAAACCATTTTTGAGGGTGACAGAAAACAACATTGTGCGACCAAATATGAGTGCCTACTTGATTCGATTTCTGGAAGAATCGAACCTAAAAAGCCAAATCCCTTCCGAAAAACTATTGGATTACGTGAGCTATCGCTACCGTGTTGTTTGTCATAAAGAAATCGAAACGGCCTATCCACTTCCTACCCGACTCGGCTCGGATTTGAGGGAGTACAATTTGGTGATTCCATTGAAAGAAATAGTGCTCAATAACCGAAGCACCGCAAGCAGAATAGTTTTAAAGCATTAGTTTTATCTCGATTTAACCATGTTCAGTTTTGCCGGAACGGATAAATGTTGGTTTACCATTCGCCATTTCCCTTCTGTTTTTTTCAGTACACCGGTAACGCGAATTCCTTTGAATTCCATCGCTTGGTCTTCAAAAACGAAATTGTAATTCAGCTCTTCGTAGAACCACGCTATCTTTCCATCTTCGCTTATCCAAATGGACTGGTCGGTGATAGAAATAAGTGTTTCGTGGAAGTTTCTGAATTGTTTCTTCAAGGCATCCTGAATCTCGTTCCATCCTTCCAGTTTTTCGTTCGATTCGGTTCCAATCAACAAATCATTCTCGGATTCTAACCAAATTCCTTTAATCTGATCAATATTGCCTCTTTCGGTAGCGGTTGTTAGTTTGTCGAGTATTTGGGAGATTTCCAACTTTTCCTTTTCTAAATCGCTTGCTGAGTCGTTTTTAGGTCCTTCGTGGGATGTATTGTTATTTGTGCAGGAAAGCAAACCAATGAATCCCCACAAAAAAAAGAGAAAAAACTTGAATTTATTCATAATGGCCTCCGTTTTCAAACAATTGTTCCTTTCAAAGGTAAAGAATTCGATTCGGAAATAAAAGGAAATTTTCCTTCTGGAATGAATAAAAAAAGCCTGATTTTTTAAATCAGGCTTTTTGAAGTGGCATCGACTGGAATTGAACCAGTGACACAAGGATTTTCAGTCCTCTGCTCTACCAACTGAGCTACGACGCCAACTGCAATTGCGCTGCAAATTTAAACCCTTTTTTGAATACTACAAGTGCTTTTCGAAATTTTACTTTCTTTTTGCTGCTTTTTTTATGCTTCCATTTTTCATTTTATTCCATTCCAACGATTCTATAAGTCTTTGGATGTCTTTTTCCAAAAAATCGATTATAGGCGCAAGAGAATCGTTGTTGGGACGAACATTAAAATAAAGTGCACCACGTAAAAAGTGATGAGTACTATCGGTTACAAAAAACTGATATGGCGAAGCGGCTTCGGTTCCTTTGATTAGAAAAGTCAATCCATAGACGCTTTTTTCTTTGTTCACATAGAGCTGTTCTTGAATAGCGTTTGCTTTTGGAATGTGTTTGTTGGCCAGTTTATAGGCATCTTCGAGCAAGGAGTTCAAATTGTTTTCGACCGGTTTGTAGCTAAGATGCAACTTGGCTTTAAACATTGGAAACTCCAGATTGGTCCAGTATTTCTCGGCAAAGGGATGTTGGTCGGTTTTGAAATTTGAATAGACAGGAATATCAAAAATGTAGGGCAAAGTATCTTGTGTTCGCTTGTATTCTTTTTGAGGCAAAAATATTCTCACATATCCACGCGCTTTGGGTTGGTAATAATCCTGACACGACAGGAGAAATACAAATCCAAGCAGAGCGGTAAGGCGACCGGCTTTTTTGAAATTAGGACCGAGTTTGTGGATCATCTGAAATTTCGATTTTTATCTTCTTAATTCTTCTATTGTCGAGTGATTCGACGGTAAAAGTGTACTGATGATGCGTCACCTTGGTTCCTTTTTTGGGGACATTGCCATAGAGTTCTAGAAACAAACCGGCGATGCTGTCAAAATCGCCTTCTACTTCATAAAAAATGTCGTCGTCTATTTTGAGTACTTTGCAAAAATCGATGATGGATGTTTTGGCAGCAAAAAGATAAGTCGTTTCATCGATCTTTTCAAAATCGATATCGTCGTCCAAGACATCAAACTCGTCGCTTATTTCACCGACAATTTCTTCCAAAACATCTTCCAAAGTAATGATTCCCGAAGTGCCTCCATATTCATCAACAACAATGGCGAGATGGATTTTTTTGTTTCTAAATTCGTCCAACAACTCATTGATGCGTTTGTTTTCAGGAACGTAAAAGGGTGAACGCAGCAAGGGAACCCAATTGAAGTCGTCGGGATTGTTCAGATAGGGCAATAAGTCTTTGATGTAAATAATGCCTTTTATCTTGTCCATACTTTCCTCATAGACCGGAATGCGCGAAAAACCGGAATCCGAAATCGTTTCAATCAGTTTTCGAAAAGGAGTATTTGCATCCACCGCCACAATATCCATGCGAACTTTCATGATTTCGCTGGCCTGAATGTCGGCAAATTTGGCAATTCCTTTCAGGATATTTTTTTCTTCTTCGGTGGTGTTTTCGTCGGTCGATATATCAATGGCATGTCCCAATTGGCTCAGCGAAACGCGATAACCTCGTTTTACAAATCGGCTATCGATTATTCTTGTCGATTGCGAAAGGGCGCTACTTAATGGATACAGAAACTTATTCATAAAAAACATGGGCGTTGCCAATCTTTGAGCCAAAGAAACATTGTTTTGGTTGGCGTAAATTTTCGGCATTATTTCGCCAAAGAGAAGCAAAATAAAGCTCACGATCACTACTTTTAGAAGGAAGCCAAAAACAGGATTCACCGAAAAATCGAAGTGCTGATCGATGAGGTAAGCGGAGAGGATAACGATCCCCACATTTACAAAATTGTTCGCAATCAGGATGGAAGCCAACAGATGTTTTGGCTTTTCGAGGAGGCTTTTGAGGCGTTGATGTGTTTTGTTTTTCTTGTCGTAGATATCGTTAAAATCGGAAGGACTTAAAGAAAAAAACGCGGTCTCGCTGCCTGATATGATGGCCGATCCCACAATCAGAAAGAGCAAAAGAAGCAAGTATAAAAGAAGGCTAATATCAAAAGTAGAATGAACGAACATCGTTGTGAATATTGAAAGAATCCCCGAAAGGGGGTCGTAATCAGCCGTTTCCAATTGTTGTTAGGTGTTGATGAATGCGCAAAATTACACTTTTTTTGATTGCAAGCGAATTTTAAGTGGGAGAAGAAAGACGGCAAACCGATTGGTATGATTAATCTTGATCGCTATTTATTTCCAATTTAAATCCTGTACCATGGATATTTTTAATAGTGATGGTATCGTCTTGCGACAACAACTTGCGCAATTTAGCAATGAACACATCCATGCTTCTTCCGATGAAATAGTCGTTCGATCCCCAAATTTGTTTTAGAGCAAAGTCGCGTGTTACCAGTTGATTTTTATTCTTGCACAACAATTTCAGCAAGGCGGCTTCTTTGCGGGTAAGGGTTTTTGAATCGTTGCTAATGCTGAGGAGCATATTTTCGTGGTCGAAAAGGTATTTTCCAATTTCGAAAACTTTTGGGACATTTTCTTGACGATACTGGACAATACACCGCTTCAAAATGGCTTCTATCCGCAAGCTTAATTCTTCGGTGCTGAAAGGTTTTGTAATGTAGTCGTCGCAGCCGGCTTTGAAACCGGTAATGCGATCCTCTTTCAAGGTTTTGGCTGTAAGGAAAATAATGGGAACATCACTGTCGAGTTCGCGAATATCCTGTGCAAGTGAAAAGCCGTCTTTTTTTGGCATCATTACATCCAAGATACACATATTGAAATTTTCTTCTTTAAAAGCCTTTAGTCCTTCTTCTCCGTCTTTTCTTAAAACAGTAAAATAACCAAGCATTTCGAGGTAATCTTTCAAAACCAAACTAAGATTTGCATCATCTTCAACGAGTAAAATTTTTGCTTTTGTTTCCATCATTATATGTTTCGTAAATCATTAAAGGGCAAGTAAATTTCGAATGTAGATCCACTCCCAAAGGTACTGTTTAATCGGATAAAACCATCGTGTTCTTTCACCATTTTTTCGGCATAAAACAATCCCAAACCAAAGCCTTTCACATCGTGAATATTTCCAGTATGCACACGATGAAATTGTTTGAAAATATACGCTTGGTCGTCGGGTTTAATGCCAATTCCTTTGTCTTCGACCGAAATGAGTATGCCATTTTTGATGTTTTTTGTTCGGACGGTAATTTCGGGGGCTTCGGGAGAGTATTTGTTTGCATTGTCGAGCAAATTGCTGATGATATTGATAAAATGCATTTTGTCGGCACGAATCTTTGGTCGGGCAGCAGAATAAATCTTTGTGATAGAGCCTTTTCTTTCATGAATAAAAATTTCGCTGTTTTGGATTACCTCGTCCAGTATCCGATGTACATCGATTTCTTTTTTGCGAATACGAAACTCCCCTTTGTCCAATACGGCAATTTGCAAAATCTGGTCCACCTGATGTTTTAGTCGGATGTTTTCGTCGTAGATGATTTTAGCGTATTTTTTTGTTTTTTCGGTGTTGTTCTGAATTTCGGGTCGAAGTAGCATTTCGCTGGCCAACGAAACGGTGGCGATGGGCGTTTTAAACTCATGGGTCATATTGTTTACAAAATCATTTTTCATCAGGCTTACCTTTTTTTGCTGAAAGATGACCACCACTGTATAGATAAAACTAAAGCCTAAAATGACCACAAACAATCCGGAAAGAATAAAACCGGCCAGCATATTGTGGATAATCAGGTTGTCGTGCGAGGGAAAATAAAGAGCTAAATAATAGGGCGATTCACTGCGCACGCAATTCAAAGAAACCTTGAATTCGGATGATAGAATTTCGGCCTGAAAATGTTTGAAATGTCCGCCAATAATATTTTTTGTTTTCCCCTGATAAACGGCATATTCATAATCGTCTTCAATATGAATGCATATCAATTCGTTGGCGAGCAAGGAGTCGATCAGCACATAATTCAAATGCTCGTAATCGGAATCCGAAGGCTCTTGAATGTTGTCGATCAAAAAAACTCGCTTTTCGGTGCCGGCATTTTGCAATTCAAACAGCGTATTCGAAATAGACTTTAAACCCATCAAAACCCTTTTGTCGAACTGATCTTTTTTTAAATCGTAGGCATTTTTTATCCAATAGAGCTGCGAAAGGATGATGCCCAAAAAAGACAATAGCGTGAGAAAAATGAGCAATAAGCCTACACGTTTATTCATATTTTCTTGACATTTTTGATGAAGCGCACTGATTTAAGGTCAAAAATAGCTTAAATAATTAATTTTAAAAACTGAATTAACAGCTCATTAACTTTCTTAACAGCGGCTTAACACTGAGCTACTCCAGATAGACTAACTTTGCAAAAGGAAATCCAAATTAAATCCAATATTATTTTCATTCAGTTAAGCTCTCTGAGATTCTTTCTCAAAGAGCTTTTTTTATGATCGGAATGCGTGTGTTTAGGCGAAGCCGCCCAAACTTATTGTAGATCTTTTCCGTGGCAATGTTTGTATTTTTTTCCGCTGCCACAGGGACACGTATCGTTTCGTCCAATCTGTTTTTCCACTTTTACGGGTTGAGGCTTTTGCTTCACTTGTGTATCGGAATGCGATTGCGACAACAGATCGTCTCTGCTTTCGGTCAGGTTTTTTTGAGCTTGAGGAAGTTTTGCTTCGCGAAGGGTGGTTTGTTGGCGTGGCAAATCTCCTTTTATCAAAAAGCTGCTTATCTCTTTATTGTTTCGCTGAACCATTTCTTTGAATAAGTTAAACGATTCGAATTTGTAAATCAACAAAGGGTCCTTTTGTTCGTACGTAGCATTCTGAACAGATTGTTTCAAATCGTCCATCTCGCGCAAATGCTCTTTCCACGCATTGTCTATAATGCTTAACGTCAAGCCTTTTTCGATCGAAAGGGGAATTTCCCTTTGGAAGTCGTTGTAGGCTTTTTCCAGATTTGCAATCACATTGTAGGTTTTAAGCCCGTCGGTAATGGGGATGGCAATGTTTTCGTAACTACTGTTTCTTTCAAAAACATCTTTAATGACAGGGAATACATTGTGTGCAATTTCTTTTGATTTGGTTTTGTAATTTTCGTACACTAGTTCAAATATTTGTTGTGTAAGCTCTCCCTCTTTTTTGTCCGAAAAGGTTTTGCTGTCGAAAGGGGCTTCAACCAATACTGTTTTTAGAAGTTCCATATTCAAGCCCTCAAAATCGCCTGATTCTTTGTATTCCGAAACCAATTGTTCAATAAAATCGAACAGCATATTTGAGATGTCGATGGCAAGTCGCTCGCCGTACAAAGCATGTCTTCTTTTTTTATAGATCGATTCGCGTTGGGTGTTCATCACATCGTCGTATTCGAGCAATCGTTTTCGCGTTCCAAAGTTGTTTTCTTCTACCTTTTTTTGTGCGCGCTCGATGGATTTTGTAATCATCGAATGTTGAATCACTTCGCCTTCGTCCAATCCCAAACGATCCATTATTTTAGCAATTCGATCGGAACCAAACATGCGCATCAAATTGTCGTCCAAAGCAACGAAAAACTGGGAACTTCCTGGATCGCCTTGTCGTCCCGAACGTCCACGCAACTGGCGATCGACGCGACGAGATTCGTGGCGTTCTGTTCCAATAATGGCCAATCCACCCGCTTTTTTTACTTCTTCATTGATCTTGATATCGGTACCACGTCCTGCCATATTCGTAGCAATCGTAACGGTACCCGCTTTTCCGGCCTGAGCCACAATATCTGCTTCGCGTTGATGCAATTTGGCATTCAAAACATTGTGTTTGATATTTTTGCGTGTCAGCATTCGGCTCAGCAATTCCGATGTTTCCACCGAAGTAGTCCCCACAAGCACCGGTCGGCCGGCTTCTACCAGTTTTACAATTTCGTCGGTGACTGCATTGAATTTTTCGCGGGTAGTTTTGAAAACCTTGTCTTCATGATCTTTTCGGGAGATAGAGCGGTTGGTAGGAATGACTACCACATCCAATTTGTAGATATCCCAAAGTTCGCCGGCTTCCGTTTCTGCTGTACCTGTCATGCCCGAAAGCTTGCTGTACATTCTGAAATAGTTTTGCAATGTGATGGTGGCGTAGGTTTGAGTGGCTGCTTCGATCTTCACATTTTCTTTGGCTTCAAGGGCTTGATGCAGTCCGTCCGAATATCTTCGGCCTTCCATAATACGACCGGATTGTTCATCTACAATCTTAATCTTATTTTCGATGATTACATATTCTACATCTATTTCAAAAAGCGCATAGGCTTTTAAAAGCTGATTTACCGTATGAACTCTTTCCGATTTGATGGCATAATCGCGCATGAGTTCGCTTTTCTTCGTTGTTTTTTCTTTCTGGTCCAGCGTAGATTTCTCCATATCGGCTAAGGAAGCCCCAATATCGGGCAAAATGTAAAAATTCGGATCTTCGTAGGCGGCCGTGATTAAATCAATGCCTTTGTCCGTCAAATCGATCGAATTGTGTTTTTCGTCGATCACAAAAAAGAGATCATCGTCGATAATATGCATCTGCTTATTTTGCTCCTGCATATAAAAATTTTCTGTCTTCTGCATCAAGGCTTTCATGCCCGGTTCGCTTAGGAATTTTATCAGTGCTTTATTTTTCGGCAAGCCGTGATAAGCTCTAAAAAGCAATTCGCCGCCCCTTTTTTCGTCTTCCGAATTTGGGTTGGAGCTGAGGATTTTTTTCGATTCGGCAAGGATGGAAGTAACCAGTTTTCTTTGTTCCAAATAAAGCCGTTCTACATTGGGTTTTAATGCTTCAAATTCTTGATTATCGCCTCGGGGTGTTGGTCCGGAAATGATCAGCGGAGTCCTAGCATCATCAATCAAAACCGAGTCCACTTCGTCCACAATCGAAAAATTGTGTTTGCGTTGAACGAGTTCGTCGGGATTGCTGGTCATGTTGTCGCGCAAATAATCGAAACCAAACTCGTTGTTTGTTCCATAGGTAATATCTGCCAAATAGGCTTTTCTTCTTGCTTCCGAATTGGGTTGGTGCTTATCGATACAATCCACTGTCAATCCGTGAAATTCGAACAACATTCCCATCCATTCGGCATCGCGTTTGGCCAGATAATCGTTTACTGTAACCAGATGAACGCCTTTGCCGGCAAGCGCATTCAAATACACAGGAAGTGTTGCTACGAGTGTTTTTCCTTCCCCGGTGGCCATTTCGGCTACTTTTCCTTGATGCAATACAATTCCTCCAATCAACTGAACATCGTAATGGATCATGTCCCATTTGATTAGGTTTCCGCCGGCCATCCATTCATTTTTGTAATAGGCTTTTTCGCCTCGGATATTCACATTGTCGAATTTGGCAGCCAAATCTCGATCGTATTGGTTGGCTGTCACTTCCACTTCGTTGTTCTCTTTAAAGAAAACAGCCGTTGCTTTCATCACAGCAAAGGCTTCGGGTAGAATTTCGTCTAAAGTATTCTGTGTTATTTGATATTGCTGATCGAGCAGTTTGTCTATCTCCTGATAAAGGCTTTCTTTTTCGTCGATTCCAATCTCTTGGTTTTGATCTATTTGCAAATAAATTCCTTTGATTTCATTCTCAACTGTTTGAGTAGCGGACGAAATCTTTTGCTTGAATTCAAGTGTTTTGGCGCGCAATTCGTCGGCACTTAAGGAGGAAATATATTTGTATGCTTCTAATGTTTTCTTTAAAGTGGGCTCTATGGCTTTTATATCGCGTTGGGATTTGCTGCCCAATAGATTTTTGAAAAATTGTATCATAAATTTGCTTTGTCTTTAATAGGTTTAAACAAAAACCATTCTTTTTATATAAAGCTGCAACATTGGCAGTTTTGCCTGCAAAAGTAGAAAATTAATTTAGTAAATGGGTAAGATCAAAGCGATTTCCAAATTTGTCCGAACTGCTTCTAAATTGACATACCGGCGAAAACGGGCGGCGCTTCGCTTAAAAGAAAAATTGCTGCCATGCGGGATGCTATTTGCATCGAACAAGGCCGGAAATAAGATTGCCTGACTGTTGGTTGTTTGCAATTTTCGTGCACTTTAGATCGAGGGAATGAACTATATTCCTGATTTGCCTTTGGCCAAAAATCCAATTTGTAGCTTGCTCCATTGTATTGCAACGTATCGCGGAATAGTAGGATAATACTGAATTGTTGATCGGTCGAATTGCAAATGGGGCTTCGCCTTTTGCGATGTTCAAAAAAAATGCAATTTCGCCAAAGTGTATGATTTAATAGATATTTTAGCTACTAGAATTGTTCAAAAGTATGTTTAAAAGTTATGAGCTATCCAAAAAAACGCTTCCTTTTTTTGTTGAATTTTGCCAAACGGATGAAAATCGATTTTCGGTTTGTTGTCCCTCAATCGTGTTCGTATATGAATTGCTTTTGGCAATTTTTTCTGAACCGCTTTTATCAGCCTATTTTCAACTACATACATTTCGTTTACATATTTAAATTCGTATATTATTATGGAGTATGAATATTTGCAATGTATTGATAATGTGATAAATAAACAAAAAACTATATTTTAGGGCTGAATTTGGAATTGTCCATTCAGGGCATTATTATAAGTAAAAAATAATTAAAACACAAGTGAAAAATATTTTTTTTCTCCACACTTTTTCATACACTTTTGTCTTGCGCAAAAAGTGAAAGAATAACCTTCTGAAAAGAACTCGAAACGACATTTAAGAACAAATAAAGGATGAATAGCCTTAAGGGGCACATTGCATTAACTTTAAAAAATTTATGGAAAAAGATCACATCAAAATTTGGGACAGTTGTTTGGGCTTTATTCAGGACAATGTGAATATGCAGGGGTATAAGACATGGTTCGAGCCGATTGTACCTTTAAAGCTGGTCGATGGTGTATTAACGATTCAGGTTCCTAGCCAATTTTTTTACGAATGGCTTGAAGAACATTACATCAAATTGCTTCGAATGGTTATCAAAAAAGAGTTGGGGCAATTTGGGCGATTGGAGTACAGTATCATTGTCGATAATTCTTCTCCGGGACTTGAGAAAAAAAGCATCAAATTACCAACTTCCAGCAAAGAAGCCATTAGTAATCCTGCTGTATCAATGCCTTATACCATGAATAGATTAAAAACAAAAGATATACCGAATCCTTTTATTATTCCGGGAATAAAGAAAGTAAAAGTAAACTCTCAACTGATCGAATCCAATTCCTTTGCCAATTTTGTAGAGGGCGATTGCAATCGTTTGGCGCGTTCGGCCGGATATGCCGTTGCCGAAAGTCCGGGCAAGACGTCCTTCAATCCTTTGTTTCTTTATAGCCCAACCGGATTGGGGAAAACACATTTGTCGCATGCCATTGGTTTGCAAGTAAAAGAAAACTATCCCGAAAAAACCGTTTTGTATTTAAACTCAAATCAGTTTATTTCTCAGTTTATCGATAGTATCCGAAATGGAAATCAAAACGATTTCGTTCATTTTTATCAAATGATCGATGTGCTCATCATCGACGATGTTCACCTGATGGCAGGGAAAGAAAAAACCCTCGACGTATTCTTTCAGATTTTCAATCATTTGCATCAAAACGGAAAACAGATAATCATCACTTCCGATATTCCGCCCATAGAGCTTACCGGTTTCAACAATCGTTTAATCTCACGATTCAAATGGGGATTGGCAGCCGATTTGCAAGCTCCCGATCTGGAAACGCGCATTGCAATCATCGAAAAGAAATTGTACAACGATGGCATCGAAATGCCCAAAGATGTGATTGAATATTTGGCTTATAGCATCACCAATAGCATTCGAGAACTAGAAGGTGCTTTGATAAGTATTATGGCTCAAAGTTCCTTAAATAAAAAGGAAATTACGATCGATTTGGCAAAACAAATCATTGATAAATATGTGAAATCTACCAATCGCGAAATTTCAATCGAATACATTCAAAAAGTAGTATGCGAATATTTTAGCCTTCCGGTAGATATTATCAACAGCAAAACACGCAAACGTGAAATCGTTCAGGCGCGCCAACTGGCCATGTATTTTTCGAAAAAACATACAAAATCTTCGTTGGCAACCATTGGACAACATTGTGGAAACAAAGACCACGCTACCGTTTTGCATGCTGTGAAAACGGTGAATAATTTGTTGGATACCGACAAAAAGTTTAAAAACTTTGTTGACGACCTCGACAAGAAGATAAAACTTCAATAAAAACCAAAAAGCCGCATTTGCGGCTTTTTTTATTTTGCCTTGCCGATTATCGTCGGGATTGTGTATTTTAGCACTACAAAAAAATGAGTAGGTGAAAGCAATTCTTCTCGCAGCCGGATTGGGGACACGGTTATTCCCCTTAACCAAAGACAAACCAAAAGCACTCATCGAAGTTCATGGAAAACCATTGATTCAGCATCAATTGGAGAAATTGAAAAAAGCTGGATTCAATAATGTTTTGATCAATATTCATCATTTTGGCGAACAGGTTTTGACGTTTTTGGAAGAGCATCAAAATTTCGGAATCGATTTACATATTTCGGATGAACGCAATCAGCTCCTAGATACAGGTGGCGCTTTGCGAAAAGCAATCGATTTTTTCGCCGGAACAGAGCCTGTTTTGATTCACAATGTGGATGTTCTTTCCAATATCCCACTCGAAGCAATGCTCAATACACATAAACTTACCGGCGCTCTGGCCACCTTGGCAATCCGAAAAAGAGAAGCGTCGCGCTATCTGCTTTTCGACGAACACAATCAGTTGCGCGCCTGGGAAAATGCCAAGACAGGAGAGAAAAAGGGGAATTGGCACAATCCCGATCTGGTCCGAACGGCCTTCTCGGGCATTCATATCCTCTCGCCCGAAGCCATTCGCTTGTTTCCCGACGACGATAAATTTTCAGTCATCGATTTTTATCTTTCTATTTCCGAAAAACACAGCATTATTGGATATTACCACGATTATTCCATTTGGCTCGATGTTGGAAATCCCGAATCTTTGGCCCAAGCGGAGAAATTAGCCTTTTAACGATGACTGCAGATAAGCAAACGACCTTTCTGGAAGAAACAATCGATCAGCTCATTGCTGCTTATCCCGACAAACTGAGTCAATTGTGCATCGTTACCCCAAACCGTCGTACACAGGTTTTCATCAAAAACTATTTTATAGAAAAACAGCAATCCTTTCTATTGCCCAAGTTGTTGTCTATCGACGATTTTGTCCAACATCTCTCCCCTTATGTGGTTTTTGATGCAGTCGATCTTAGCTTCGAATTGTATGCTGTCTATAAATTTTTGGAAGGAGAAGAGGCACAGCCCTTCGAACGTTTTCTGCAATGGGCACCGGTTTTGATCAACGATTTTAATGAAATTGATTTGCATTTAGCCGACGGAAACGCCTTGTTTTCTTATTTGAGCGATGCCTATGCCATCAAAGAATGGAATCTGGGAGAGGATGAGCTTACCGAATTTCAAAAAAATTACTTGGCTTTCTTTCATAAGCTCAACGATTATTACCAGTATTTTACGCAAAGTCTAAAAGCTCAAAATGCAGCCTATTCCGGTTTGGCTTATCGCTTTGTGGCCGAAAACATCGACGCCTTGATTCAAAAACAATCGTGGCATAAAATTGTTTTTGCCGGATTTAATGCGCTTAGCTTGTCGGAAGAAAAAATAATTCGGCAGCTCTATCAATCCAAAAAAGCGGATTTGTTTTGGGACATCGATTCGTATTATTTTAATGATAAAAACCAGGAAGCAGGATTGTTTTTCAGAATCTATTCCGATTGGTTTCCTTTTGATGAAACGGTATTGAAGAATCATTTTCGGCAAGCGAAGGAAATTACGCTCATTGCTGTTCCTCGTGCCATTGGGCAAGCCAAGATAGCCGCCGAACTTTTAAGCACAAATCGTAGCAATACCGCGCTGGTGCTTGCCGACGAAAGCCTGTTGATGCCGGTTTTAAATAGCCTGTCGGCCGAAGTGTTGCAGCAAACAAATGTTACGATGGGCTATCCGCTCAAAAATACTTCGACACATTTGCTTTTTCGTTTGTTTTTCAAATTGCAAGGCAATGCGCAGCGATACGCCAAGAACCAGCGTAGTTTACATTTTCTGCGCGACGATCTCTTGCAAATTATAACAAATCCATTGGTGGTTCATTTTTTTGGGAAATATAGCCCAATAGAAAAAGCCTTAAAAAAACAAATTTTCTGGAAAGAAGAAGAGCTTAAAGCACTATTTGAAACCGAACAAGCCTCCGTCTTGGGTTTTTTATTCGTTACCTTGAATGATACGGCAGAGCAAACAATCTTGTTTTTTCAAAAATTTATTCGGGAATTTTCGACGGCCTATGCTGCTTCGAACAAGGAATTACAGCTTCAATATGCTTCGGATTGGGAAGCCTTTTCGATTTATGCCCGATTGCTAAACCGACTCACCGACCGGATACAGAAATACGGTTTTCCGTTGAAACAGCAGGAGTTTAAGCTTGTTTTTGAACAGCTCATTGGAAATCAAAATCAATCGTTTCGGGGCGAGCCGCTCAAAGGATTGCAATTGATGGGACTGCTCGAAACACGTGTGCTCGATTTCGAAAACCTGATTCTTCTATCGGCCAACGAAGATATTCTCCCTTCGGGAAAAATGACCAATTCGTTTATCCCTGTCGATGTGAAACGGAGTTTCAAGCTCCCAACCTACAAAGAGAAAAACGCCATTTTTGCTTACCATTTTTATCGGCTTTTGCAAAGAGCCAAAAATATCCAGTTGCTCTTCAGCACCTCTTCAACAAAATTGGCAGGAGGCGAAAAAAGTCGGTTTTTGACACAGATATTGCTCGAGCTGAGAGCTTATAACGATCAAATACAGATTCGGCAACAAGTATTCAATTTCAAGGATGTGAATCCTCAAAATCTGTTTTCCATCGTTATTCAAAAAGACAAAGTTGTTCAAGACCGACTGGCAGCTTTAGCCGAAAAAGGGATTTCGCCCACGGTATTCAATATGTATATCCATTGTCCTTTGAAATTTTACTTCAAAAAAATACTGAAAATTGAGGAGCCGGAGGAGGAAGAAGGTTTGATTGACGATTTAATGCTCGGAAACATTGTTCATCACACGCTGCAAGAGTTATTTACGCCTTATTTAGCAAAAGAAATTGGAGTGGCCGATTTTAAGAAGATGAAAGTGGCTTTAAATGCCGAAATAGATGTTCAGGTTGGCAAAGAAGCCAAAGGGCAGAAACTCGATAGCGGGCAAAATTTTTTGACCATCAAAAGCATCGAAAAATACATCTACGATTATTTGAGTTATGAGCAAAAAAATCTGGAGCAAAACCTGAAGAGTGGAGGGAAATGGGAAATTGATAGCTTGGAACAAAGGCTCGAAAGAGACCTTCAGCTACCGGCAAGCAAGCAAAAAATCAAGGTGCTTGGCGTAACCGACCGCATCGATCGCTGGAATGGCACGATTCGTATTTTGGATTACAAAACCGGTTATGTAAAATCGGATGACTTAAAATTGGCAAAGAGAAATGAGTTGTTTGCCGACACCAAATACGAGAAAGCGATACAGTTGTTGTGGTATGCTTTTTTGTATCAAGGGCAGAAACAGGAAATAAAAAGCGGAATTATCGCTTTGCGAAAAGGCAGCGATCCTTATGTCTATGTTACCGAGGACAGAGGTGAAAGTGTAGGAGAGGCGCTATTAGAAGAATTTGAAATTGGTTTGTATCAGGTATTGGAGGAATTGTTTGATCCGGCCATTCCCATTGTTCAAACCGACAATCCTGAAAAATGCAGATTGTGTGCCTATTCGCAAATCTGTTTGAAGTAATGCCGGGCACGCGCGTGTCATGTTGAGCGCAGCGAAGCAAAACGAAGCAAAACGAATACGTCAAATAGGGCACTCAAGATGGGTTGGTTGGTTGGTTGGTTGGATATGTAGGGATGTCTTTTTTTATCTTGTAAAACGAATTGGTTTTCGGAAATAATTGAGTGATTTTTCTTTGAGACTAATTAACACCCCATAACAATTTCTTCGATAGGCTTCCGTCCGGATTTTTTAGATGAACGATTAATATTTGTGTATGAAAATCAAGATCGAATTTACGCACTGAGGTTCCTTGTAATTTTTGCTGTAACAATAATTCTCCCATACTATTGTAAACCGAAAGGTCTGTTTCTTTGTCTATTAAAGTCAGATCAATAATTAACTGAGAGCCATCGGTATAAATTCCGGCTGGGAAATCAAAATTTGTATAATTTGTTATCGATTTAAAAAACAACACAAAACGATTGGGCGCATCCGACACCGAGGAGGTAAAACTGTATTTATTTATTGTTTTCAAATCGTGCATATATTCTGTTTTTCTGTCTTGGAGCAAAACAGTTTCAAATCTATTTAAGTCAAAGTCGCAATTGATAGTATAATCCCCATCCTTACCGGCTTTAAACTGTAGAGGCACAACAGGATTCTCATTTTCATTAGTAAGATAACGGACCGTTAAATTTTTACTTCCAGAACTAAAATATAAGCTTGGGGCCGACAATACATTGCTAAATAGTTTAGTTGCTCCGTTTGCATTTTCCGAATATCCAAAGATTAGTAAAATTTCATCCGATCCATATCCAGAATCAGATTTTACGCTTAGGCTTAGATTCTGATTTTCCTGATTTTCGCTTTTAAACCAATTGCTAGCGCCGTTTGGAACTCTAACGCTATTGTTCATACTTAGATTTCCTGCACTGGCTGCCTGCACAAAGAAACCTTGCATTGGCGCAATGTATTGACTGATTCCATTCGTTGTAATTCCGGTAAAGGAATTGCTAACACCATAGTTGTTTACTGCAGGATTCCAAATCCATGAATCGTATCCTCCGGCAGAATTAACTAAATTGGTTCTTGACCATCCGGCAGCAGAACGCCAATCTATTGATGAGGGATATGGATTGCCAACTAAATTAAAGCCTTTTAAACTCACATCAGCACCATTAATAGTAAGTCCATAACTAATGGATCCATTGTTTAAATTACCCACAAAATCTTTTGTTGGATTGAGTGCTTGCACAGAATAAAGATAACCCCGACCTATCATGAAGTTTGAGCTTGGATGCACTGTATTCCAATTGTTTATTGAAGTCGCATCTAGTTGATAAATCCAACAAAATGTTGGCTCATTCCAGAGATATAAATCGTATCCGGTTGCATTGCCGTAAGTGCCTGAAGGCAACCAAGAACCAGAAATACTCTGATTTGTTACCGGCGAAGAAATGAAATGCCATGCTTCAGCATCGCTTGAAATATAACGTTTCACAGTTGCTGGAACATTGTTTGAATTATGCAGAAGTGATGCTGTTCCGGAGGCGTCAGATTCGAGAACAAAACCTGCATTGCCGGCAGAATTGGTTAGAGTGCCTGAAACCGTAAGAGCTTTTCCGGCTTTCAATGAAAACAATTTCCCGGAATTAATATCCAAATTATTATTTATTGTGAAATCTGAATTTAAGGCAACTCCACTGCCATTATTGATAGTCAGATTATAAATTTCATTATTAAGATAGCAATTCGATTCGATGGTTTGTGCCGATGCTCCCGTATAAATTACATTGGGTGTGTTTGTGCTTGCATTTAATCGTCCCGAAGAAACAGTCAGTGTATTCAATAAATTTAGGCTTCCATTTAACACAACATGATTGGCATTATTTATCGTGAGATTATAAATCTGGTCATTGTTAAATGCATCTATTGGAATTGATTGAGCCGAAGTTCCGGCAAATTCAATGGTTGAGCTCGCAGAGGAAGAATTAATTTTTGCACCATTCGAAAAATTTAAAGCACCTTTCAAAGTGAATTTATAATTATTTGTTAGAATTCCGGCTGTAAGGGTTAAAGTGTTTGTCACAGCAACATCATTCGAAAGCGTAAGTCCGGCACTATTACTATTTGTCAAGTTATTTGCACTCGTCAATCCATTACCGGAAATCTGACTGGATACTCCATTGTAAGTATAATTGGCGCCACCATTATATGTTCTTGGTCCAATAAATTGGACAGAGCCGGTATTGCTTGAAAGTGAAATTCCATTGGAGTTAGCGGTTATTAAGCTTGCTCCACTTTTTAAATCAAAATGCGACGCATTCGGAATACCGCCATAAGGTATATCATTTAAAATATATGTTCCGAAATCAATAGTTCCATTAACGATAAAATCTGCATAATATTGTGCTTCAGAGGCATCGCCGGTTAAGGTAATATTTGATCCAAGTTTTACGTAGCTGCCGGTATTAGCGGTATAAGTAACCCAAATTGAAGCAGCCGAATTAGAAAAGTTGATTATTTGAGTTGAGCTTCCATTAAAAATGATTTGGCCGTTAATTGCACCTGCACCATTTGTTGTGATTGAACTTGATCCGGCCGAATTTGTTAAATTACCTGCAATATTAAGTATTGATAATGACCCATATCCTGTTGGATTAAAATCTAAAACGCCTCCGGTTTGTAAATAATCACCCGCGACAGTCAAAATATTTGTTTGTGTAGTACTTGTGCTTATCGCAAAAGTGCCTGTATTAAGTGTTAAATTTCCATTAACAACGATATTACCGGTTTCAGTTTTAGTACCGGATCCGCTTATAATCAGATTGTTGAATGTACTTGAACTAATATTAACAGCTCCAGAACTGTTAAAAGTTACGGTACTTGAATTTGGGGTAAAAGTACCGTTGTTTGTCCAGTTTCCACTTACAGTTAAAGTATTTGAACCGGCGATAGTTAGAGAAGCTGCTGAATTAATTTCAATGTTTTTGCAAACAGCATTTGCTCCAATTACAGGTTGGTTTCCACCAGAAGGAATAATAACATCCGTAGTTGTAGTGGGAATACCGCCACACCAATTAGAAACTGTATGCCAGTCGGTACTTGTTATGCCGAGCCAGGAACCTCCGATTGTAATTGAAATTGATGCTGTATTCCCTGAAGATGCAATAGTTGCACAACCGCTTAATTTCAGACTATTGATAGTCAAATTAGTAGTGCCGGCTGATGCCAAAGCAGGTGTATCAAAAGTCCCGCTATTGCCACTACTTACAATCATTGTTGCATCGGTAGCACCTTGAGGATTAGCACCGGTAAGTGTGTAATTAACTGTATATGTTCCGTTTGGTAAATTCGTTGCACTAATTGTAACAACAGAAGCGTTGCCTACACATGTATTAGTGGCACTTGTTGACAAGCCTGCTAAATTGGGAAGAGTATTTACTGTTACAGCAAGTGATATTGATGCACTTGTTCCACAAGCGTTTCCGGCTGCAACTGTTATATTTCCATTCTGACCGGCACTTCCCGTAGTAACAGTTACCGATGTTGTTCCTGCACCGGCAGTTATAGCCCAACCTGTTGGTACTGTCCATGAATAAGTGGTTGCATTTGTTACAGGAGAAATGCTGTAGATTTGGCTTGTCAAGACCGGGCATTGTGCAGTTGTCCCGCTGATAGTTCCAGGAGTCGCCGGAGTTCCTGCACTAACAGTCACAACAACTGAGGAGCTATTTTCGCAAACTTGTTGAAAAGAAATATCGTCTAGTGCAAAATCGTTTCCACTAGCCACAATATTTTGATTTGTTAAGGACAATAAGGCACTTGTATTTGACCCTGAATTCCAATTATAATCAAATTGTGTCCATTGACAAGTGGCGGTAATTGCTGTGTATGTTGGTCCTGCTGAGATTCCATTTACAAACAATTGTAATTGAGAAGGATTACTAGCCACAACACTTTGAACCCAATATGTAAATTGATAATCTGTATTTGGAACTACAGCCACCGTTTGTTTCCAAACATCCACCCCAGCGGTTGTATTGCCATTGACAACCATTTGCATCGTGCCAATAGGAGTATGGTCAATACAGTCGGTAAATCCAGTATGCACAGAATTCGGATTTGCAACCACCGTATAAACGCCCTCTGGATATAATGCATTTGCAATAGGCGTAACATAACCATAACTACTGCTAAAGCTCGTATTTCCGGCTTCAAAATCACCATTTACAATTAGATTAATCCCACTTAAAGAACTAGCTGTTACGGTGTATGTTCCACTATTTGCAGAAGTAGCACTACTAATTGTAGGATTTGCACTTATAGAGTAATATCCATTTGGTCCAGTCCAATACTGATTTGTTATATTTGTCCCTGAACTTGTAAGGTTGACATCTTGAGTATCACAAAAGGTGCCTCCTCCTCCAGCGGTAACTGTAGGTTGAGTTCCAATATAGGCAATAATTGCAGTGCGTGGCGATGATGTGCAGCCATTGCTAGTAACATCTACATAATAAGTTGTGGTAGTTGATATTGAAGGTGTTGTAAAACTTGTTCCTGATCCAAGAAAACTGCCACCAGTTAAAGCTGAATACCAGTTAATTGTTCCAGCCGAAGCTGAAGCACTTAATGCAACAGTTCCTGTTCCACATCGGCTTCCCGGCGAAGTATTTGTTATAGTTTCCGATGTAACGGTTAATGCTGTGCTGGTATTATTTGCAGCAGCTTTCAGATTTGCGTTGCCACCATAAGAATAAGTAATTGTATATGGTGTGGCCGAAAAGGGAATTGCAGAAGTATTGAAATTGATTGAAAATCCGCCGACTCCTCCGGCTATTGTTGCATTTTGAGTAACTCCATGTATAGTAACTCCAACGATTTCATCATTTGCAGGATAAATAGGACCTATGGCACTAACTGTTCCACTAAGCGTAATTGTTGCAGTTCCGGGGCAAATGGTTTGGCTGGCGGTTAATCCCGAAAAGGATGGGGTAGGAGCTGCTTTAATACTGATACCTGTCATTGAAGCTAGAGAACTACCGCTTAATGTTGTTGAAGATACATCGGTTGTATTTGATGCCGGAATGCTACGGTTTGCAATAGCGTTTCTAACTCCATCGGTCGTTGTCCATGTTTGCTCATTTACCATTGTCCAGTTTGTAGCGTAAGTTATTGTTCTGGGAACGGTACTTCCTAAAAGCATCGAACTAATCAATTCAATTGCCTGGTCATTTGCATTTACAGTTAGTGCTGTTGAAAAGACAGGGTTTGTTGTTGTACTGGTTCCGCTGCTGTATGTTCGTGAATTGGTTATTGGAGAACTCTGATTAACATCGTCAAATACTGCCGCGAAAATGTCAGTTACACGGGTTGTTCCATTGCTAACTCTAGCAGATAATGTTGCACTGGTGGCTGCATCAAGGCCCGCTTCATTCAAATAATAAAATTGTGTATGTTGTCGTACTGTTGCAGTTGCTATATCACCGGCTAAAGATGTAAGTGTTTGTCCGCCATAAGTGAGGGTTACTGTTCGGGGCCCCACGTTTGTTCTTGATGAAGCAATACCAATAACTAAAAGCCTTCGGGCATTACTCCCGGTTGGTACAGTATAGGTTATGTTCTGTTGAAATGTTGATGTGTTATGATATACATTTGTCCAAGCTTGTATTGTGCTAACTTGTCCAGAGGCTATATTAGTTGCCAAAAACATAGCGACAAGAATAAAACCTAGTGTAAATGGCATAAGTTTTATAAATGCTGTTTTTATAAAATCAATGTCTGTATGCAGGTTTTGATCTAAGAAATGTTTCTTATTGGAACTACTTTGCTTATTGAACAAAGACAGAATCACAATGAGAAATTTGTTTAGTCTCTTCGCTAAAGTTTCGGTTTTAACTAGAATGTTCAAAATAAACCTTTCTTAATATTTTCAATATTGTTCAAGAATTACTCGTTGAATATACATACAATTATGGCTATCTATAAAATTATCGGCAAATATAGTTCGTCTAAATGAAAATTTCATCTAATAAATCATTAGTTATTATTACTTTATTTAACAATATATGTAGTTAACTATTTTAATATCAATACAATAAAATTATTTAACAATATATTTTTATTTTTTGCGCCGGAGCTTATATATTGATTCATCATTTTTTATTACAGTATAAGTTACAATAAAACAAGTTTCCCAACCACTATGCTTAATCCGTTGCAATAATTCTCTTGCCTGATCCATGCCACGAATAGCTCCGGTGCTGTATAGGTACAATCCATTTTCATCAATAGTTTCTTCAACTGTTAAGCCGGGTATATCAGTTTGTAGTCTAATAAAATATCCTTTAACTCTAATAGGGATACGAAGTGCCATCAGTTGCACTTTGTAAAGAGTATCATTTGGCAATAATGCTACAGAATCTCTTACAAACGAAATTATTTCTACACTTTTAGATTCGGTGATTTTTTGTTTTTCGAGGATAGGAACATTTTGTTGTTGGACTGGCTTTTCTATCACTACTTTCTCTGCAATCAAATTTTCTTTTGCTTTAGGAAGCGATGGGGCTATTTTTGTTTTTCGTTCTGCTTTTAACCTAAGCTTGGCAAGCATAATAACAAATGCCCTATCAATTCGCTTTTCGCCTGCATAAATTGCTACAAAGCTATCTTTCCAGCCATTTTTACGAATAATATTCTGATATATATGTGCGTCGGCCATTCCGCTAAAAGTCTTCACTGTGCTATAATGGTACAATCCATCTTCACCAAGAGTTTCTTCTATTTCCAATCTGGGTATTGCTGTCAATAGTTTCGCAAAATAATCTTTAATATTAACAGGTTTGCGTACAGCCAATAATTGTATTTTATAAAGCGTATCCACTGAAGCAGTGTGCATTGTATCAATGATTGCTGTGATTTTGTCAGCAAAATATTCCAAGGATTTTTGCTGAGCGATTTTTTTCAAGTTTAGGCTATCGTTCGTTACAGATTGCAATATAAAATCAAGTCCTTCAACTATATCGCCTTCTTTCATTGTTTTAATGCTGAAATCAATTTGCGATAAATTTGATTTTAAACCCAGATTGCTTAATTGGACAGAATCGACACGAGCTAAATATTCTCCCGGCTTCAATCCTAAATAATTGATATACCCATCGTATTCGGATAATGTTTCTGCAACTTTTTCGCCACTATTTTTATTGTAAATATTAATCAATATTCTTCCAACTCCTTTCAATGAATTGTTGATATTTCTAAAAGCCATCCCATTCACTTCGCCTACGGATACAATTGGAATATCAATGCGCTTAAACTGGTTTGGATCGACCAATACTTCGTATCTTTTGTGTTTAAAGCGCCAGGCGATATTTTCTAAATCGTTGTCGTAAAATTCTATTAAATATTTTGTAAATGCATTAAGATCAGGAATTCGTATTATAGAATCTTCATCTCTTATAATTGCAACACTTCCCATTACTCGAACCGAATTTAGTTTCACCATCTTTTCATCAGCATCGAAAATACCATTGTTATTCAGGTCTAGAAAAGGATAGAGTGAAATTCCGCCTTTACCAACTGAGGAATTATTGCTTTTATGTACATATTTATTTCCACTTCCAAAAGCCATACTGCCTTGAGCGCTTTGTGAAGTATAAATTTTGCCATTACTCTGCGAAGCAGAAATATTGGTTCTGGCATAGGGCAAGTCGTATCTAAAACTAACATTAATCAAATTATCGTTGTACGAAACATTCCTTTCGTACGAAATGGCAAAATTCCCCCTTGGTATAATTTTCTCGAAAGCGACTTTGTATGATAAAAATTCATTTTCGCTTATGTTATATTTAGCTGAAGGTCGAATGGTATGTCCTTTTCCCAATCTATAAGAAAATGATAAATCGGAAGTTGCGAATTTTGCATTATTATCAATCCAGTTTAGTTGAGTTGTAGAATTGGTGCTAAATCGTTTATAATAGACCGAAACCATCGCATTGACTTGGTTATAGTTGAAGGTCTTATAAACGAACTCAGTGTATTCTAACTTCGAAAAGCCTATAAAATTTTTATAACGAAATGGAATCGATAACTTCACTTTTCGTTCTTCTAAAGCATGAAATAAGATTGCACGTTGACCTTCGACGTATTTAGTATAGTCAATTTCTAATAGGGAATTCTTTGAGAAATAGTAATTTAACAAACCTCTTGTTCGTACTCCGTGTGCATATTCTCCAAATAGTGTTAGTTTGCTAAAAGGCTGCATTGTAAGCTGTGCATAAGGAATAAAACCTCCGTTAGTGATGGATGACAAATATTCGAGTCCACCACCGATGGTTAAAACATTATTTACACCATAATTAAAATCTGCTTTCCCAAAACGACTTGAAATACTATCCTGCAAAAAACCTGCGGATAAACTATATTCAAGCTTTTTGCTTGGCATAATAGTATATGGAACATTCATAATTCGTTCTTCAGAACGCTCTTCGCCTAATGGACCGTAAAATTTTAATTTCAATGTTGTGTAGCCATAAACCATTGGAATATTAAACATAAATAAGCCGGATGCATCGGCTCTTGTATAATCGACCAACACATTGTTTATGTATAGTTCAACAGCCCAGTCAGGTTCGGTAAATTCACTTATAGTAAAATATCCTTTTGCTTTTCGGACAGTAGTTGGAGCATTTCTGATAACCGCACCAATTACTGGAACATTAATAGAAGAAATAGTTTGATTTGATATTCGGCCAAGCTGTGCTTGCCTAATAAGGGTTTTATCATTATCAACCCATCGCCATTGATAGAAAATCTGTCTATCATCCAATTTATATTTATCGTAATACTTTATTGATAGATCGGCTTCGCCATATAGAAGTTCGGTTCCCAAGCCAAAACTTAAAAAATTATTCGTTAATCCATTCCGTGTTTGATAAGAAGCCACCGACCAATCAGCCATACCAGGTTTAAAGAGATGATAGTTTCTTTTTACCACTGTATCTGCAATTATTTCCCCTTGTATTTTAGAAATATTATTACGCATTTTTTCAATGCGCTGTTGTTTAATAACTGGTAATTCAAAATCTGATTTTAGTATTAATGTCAAAGAACGATAATTGAAAGTCAATGATAGTCCAAATATTTCAGGAAATATTGATGATTCTAAATAGAGTACTTCGCTTTCTTTTATAAACTTATCTTTAATATTAAATGTTTTATTGTCAATGTTTATTAGGTTTTTAGTATTGTCGATAAGATACTTACTTTTTTCATTCAAAATGAAACCGCTAAGATTTCCTTCATTTTGTTCGGAAATACATGGTATATGAAGGGCTAAAAACAATTCTTGAACATTGACATAAAGCAAATTATTATCGGCATATAAAACATCCAAATAAAAATTTTCATATCCTGCAATTACCACTAGAACAGGGATATTTTCATAATCCAACGAAGTGGTTGCAATTTTATCATTTATATTATTTTGAGCATTAACTTCCCATGGCGACAAAATACCCAGAAATAATATCAGGAAAAATATTCTAAATATATCTGAGAGTTTAATCTGTACAATTAGCATTTTGAATTTAAAAATTTCTTGATGAGTTTGACGCCTGTGATCAACTATTCCTGATTAAAAGTAATAGCAAAACCGCCTGTATATGTCCCCGCTATTGTATTTCCCGGAACATGCAGCGTGCCGCCAACACGTAAAGGTGTTATAAAGTTACAATCGTTGTTTGTAGTAAAGCTTACGCCATTTATTCCTTTTTCAGTAGGTCCAATATCTAGGGTAAGCGAACCACCGTTGCTTCCTGTCAAGGTTGTTGAGGCGTCAAAAGTGATAATAACATTTCGACCCTGACAAAGTTTAATCTCGAAAATGGCAGGTTGAGAAGTCGGTGCCATTGCTAAAAGTGTAATATCGCCGTTTGAAATTCTGCTTCCATCCCATCCAACAGTAACCGTACCGCCAGCCCCTGAAACTGAAATTGTGCCAAAATGAATAGCTTGCGTAGCTGTAACGGTGAGCGTTCGCGGCGGCAAATTAGGTTGCGCAAAAGAAATGCTTACACAAAAGAATAACATCATTGTTAAAAACAATAATTTTAAATGACTTCTATCTGTATTCAATCTTTTCATTTTTTCATTTTTTCATTGTTTTACTATTCCGGATTTATTCTCTAAATCACAAGAATCAATTGGAACTAAAAAATACTCAAGAGCAAAGATCTAATTATCAGTATAGAAAATGTTTCTTTCCGATTTTTAACTCTAAATTTTGAGCTCTGCCTCAGTGTAAACAATTTTTTTCTTTTCGCTGGCGTTCTGATATTTCACATTTAATATTCCGTTTATAAGAGGTGTTGTGCTATTTAATTTTACAACAATTCTTCGTTTATTTATATTTGTATAAACTCCCACCCCTTTAACAACACCTATTTCCAATGGCTTGCCTTGCAATGGGGTAAATTGTATTACCAGATCCCCATAGAGTGAGATATTTCCTGTTCTATTTATAGTTAGCCTAAGGAATTGACCGCCTTCATTTGATGATTCCAATTTCAAATCGCTCAATTCAGAACTCACATTTACTTCTCCGGAACGAATAATGACAGGAATACTTATGCCAAAAATGGGTACTAACTGAACTTGTAATTCTGTTGTATCCTTAATAGAATTATTCATACCTAATGGATTGCTGTTTTTTTCTGACCTGAAATAGATATGAGAGCGATATTCCCCGGGCAACATATCTGCTTTACGTCTAAACTGTAACATTATTGCCTGAGGTTCTCCTGGAGCTAGAGTTACTCTTCGTGGGAATATTCTAAGAAATGGATCTGCAAACATTTGATTTTCACCTGGTTTGTCTAATAAAATAAAACTTCCATCTTCATTCATATTGTATTGCAAGAAAGAAATGGTATAGGTAGCTGTATCATTTCCCGTATTAACCAGATTGAGTGTCTCTTTCTGTTTATTACCCTCAAACATAACACGTGTTGGAGTTACAAGCAAGTCGCCTTGAGCCATGCACTGATAACTTATTCCAAAAACTGAAATAATGAAAATTAATAATATTCTATTTATCATATTTTAAACTTTGATATAAAAATATGGTCTATTCTAGTGGTAGATAATTACAAGGGAGATATGTTATAAACACTTAAATGTTAAAAAATGCAATCAGATTATTATGATTTAAAATTGGTAAGTTTTTACGAAACAGAAATTATTTCTTATAAAAGCGAAAATTAATTATAAGCAACCGTTACGTTGAATGATCCAGAATAGATACCTGATACTTGAGCTGCCTGAACATTTAAAGTGCCCCCAATAGTAAAATTATCAACTCCAGCACCGTTAAGTGTACCCGTAAATCCATCTGCAGCATTGGAAGCGGCACGGACTGACAAGGCATCTATAGTCATGGTTTCTGTTCCGCTAAGAGTCTCTGTAACAGTAATAGTGCTTGGTAATGAAATAGAATAAGTTGCACTTTCCAAACCAACTACCGAGAAAGCTGCATTTGTTGCACTTACACCGGCAGCAGAAAGGTTTACTCCACCGGAAGCAGTGCGAATACCAATAGTAGAAAGGATGCAAGCACCGGGTGTAGTGGCTAATACTGCCATTACGCCAAAGTTTAAAGGCGATTCTTGTGTAAGAGAAATTGGAGTTATAATAACAGCACCGGCTGTAGTGCTTGTTATTGTTGATTGTGCCATCGACTTGCTTATAAGTCCTTGCACCATTACTATCGCCGCAATTATTATAATAGATTTTTTCATTTTGTCTGTTGCAGTTAATTACTCTAAAACACCGCAAGTTACTCCCAAAAAGCACAAATTCAACAAAATTGTGATTATTTTTTTAATAGAATGTAATAAATACGGCTATTTCAATCATAAGTAATAGAAATGCAATTAAATACAAAGAG
>DMBV01000130.1 GCA_003445975.1 Bacteroidales bacterium | reverse complement strand
CGCCAAGATGGTATCCCATAAGTCCTTATAGAACATCTGACTGTGTTCGCCCGACTGAAGTATGCGCGGGTTTTGGCCTTTTACCTCTTCAGCTGTATAACCGGTAAGTTCAGAAAATTTAGGATTCACATATTCAATGTATCCTTCCTTATTCGTTATCACAATTGTTACCGGGTTTTGCTCAATTGCTCTCCTCAACAATTGCAACATTATTTCGGCTTGTTTTCTCTTTGTAGTATCCTGAATAATTGAATGTAAATAGATTTTTCTGTCAACCTCGATACTGCTGCTAAAAATAGCCACATCTTTTATCGAGCCATCCCTTAAACGATGTCTGAATTCGAAGAAATTTTGTTGATTTGTTCGTACTTTTTCTATGGCATTTTTAATCTCTTCAAGCGAGAATGTATTTAATTGATTTAGATTCATAGCCGTTAACTCTTCCTTCGAATAGCCATAAAATGCCAATGCTGCTTTGTTGGCATCAATTATATTTCTAGTTTCCGGATCTATAATTAATTTAACAGCAGCGTGTTCCTCAAACAAATTTCTGAATTTTTCTTCACTTGTTTTAATTTGTTGTAAAATCTTCCGCTCTTCCGTTTGGTCTCTAAATACAAGCACCACACCAACAATATCACCTTTTTCATTTTTGATTGGTGCGCCACTGTCGGCAATTGGTTTTTCAGTTCCATCCTTCGCAATAAGGAGCGAATGATTGGCAAGACCAACAACAACGCCTTCCCTTAAAACTATTTCAACCGGGTTATCAACTGTGTTTCTAGTTTCTTCATTAATAATCTTGAAAACATTTTCTAATTTTTCTCCAATTGCTATGGCAAGGCTCCATCCCGTTAACAATTCGGCTACCGGATTCAAATATTTTATTTTTCCATTTTTATCGGTAGTTATCACCGCATCGCCAATACTCTGAATCGTAATTTTAAATTCTTCTTGAACTTGCCATAAATCTCTATATATATTTCTTTGGCGAGATTGATAAATATAAGCAAATCCTAAGCTTAATAAAGCCATAAGAATTAGAACAAAAAGAGCAATTGCTGTACTTAAAATATTTAATTCCGATAATATTTCGTTGGAATCAATTTTAGATACCATATACCAATCTGTTCCGGGAACCTGACTTAAATAAGAAATGACTTCTACACCGCGGTAATCCTTTCCCGTAAAAATTCCGATAGTGCCTAAAACGGCCTGTACAGCAGGTATATCTTTTCTTGATAAGGAAAATGCAAGTTTTAATTTAGTATTTTTTTGATGCCTCAATTCGTTCAGGTATAAAACGCTGTCGCCCGCTTTCTTTACCAATATTGTTTCTGCAGTTTTGCTTGGTGTTGGCCATTTTTGAATAATAGGATAGATGTTTTTTGTAGGATCGATGCGCAATATCATACAAGCAATAGTGGTATGATGCTCGTTTTTAATCGGAGCGATAATGTCGAAATGGATACTTTGATGTGTATTGCAGTGGTAAAAATCGGTAAAAGTGATCTGGTCTTTTTTTATGGATTCAATAATTTTTACGCTCGTTGAATCATCTATCTGTTCTATGCCAGAACCTTCAGTAAGCAGAAACTCTCCTTTTACTGAAGAGATAATAATTGATTCATAGCCATTTTCCATTTGAGAAAAAGACAAACGTTGTTTAATACTCTGTTCGTTTTTGTTCTTGTTTTTTTCCTGAAGCCACTCTTCCAGCCATTTAGAAAGTACCGGGGCGGTGGACATTTGTTTTGCATCCGTTGTGCGTTCCTTCTTCCACTGAACTAGCTGGCTAATTTTTAATTCCGCGATTGCTTTCAGCTCTTCCCCCTTTTCAGCACGAATTTGCCTGGCAGAATATCCGTAATATAAATATCCGCCCGAAATTAATATTGCCGAAATGATGACCGCTAAGATGGAGATATGGCTCTTTTTATTAAGCATTTTTTGAGAGAATTGATTGATAAAGGAATGGAGGGCTTGTTTGAAAAGCACTTTAGAAATGGGCCTTTTGGTTTTGAGCTGTGACTTCATACAATTCGAATTTTCAGATAATGACTCATATTGCTCTTGCATCAATTAGAGTGGGATCAAACAATTAATTTCGCAAAAATGAATTGTACAATATTTCACAATATTGCCAATTTACAAATCAATAATCAAAAACAAAAATGATAAAAATAATTTTCTACATCAACAAGCAAATATATAAATATTTCAATTCACCCATTTCAATCCTTCAAGAGCAGAAGCATCGTTTGGCGAATACATCTGCACTTTTTGAAAGAGCACGGTAGCTTCGCGGTTTCTACCGAGTTTCAGTTGTGTCCATGCCAACATCAACAACGAATCGTAATCGAAAGGATAGAGCTGAATTATTTTGTTGAAATAGGTGTAGGCCGAAAGATAATCCTTCTTTTCGTAATAAATAAGTCCTAAGCGGTAATTGGCTTGTGTTTGATTGGGCGAATTTTTTAGAATTTCCTTATAAATAGCCACAACTTCTTCTGTTTTTCCAAGTGCCAACTTAGGCAAAATAAGTCCAAATCGAGCTTCTTCGGAATAGGGCATCAAAGAAAGAGCTTTGTTGTAATAAGTTACTGATTCTGTGTAATTTCCAGCCATATAATCCAACCAGCCAAGACGTAAATTTAGTTCGTACGAATTTTCTACATACACTTTTTTCAAACTTTTTAATGCATCGGAATATTTTCTATCCTTTTCGAGGCCATAGCTTTCTTCAAAAGCCCGGATAATTTCATTTACGTTCTGGCTATAAAGTATCTGAGTGCCATAAAACAGGAGAAATAGTAGAACAAGATATTGTTTTTTTATCATGATAAAGATTTTCTAGATTGAATAAATTTGTTTTGCAATAATAGTTTCGTTTTTTCGCTTATACACAATTTCTTTTATTCCCTTTCCATCTAAGGTGATGGAATAGCTAAAGGAATCGATTCGCTTTTCGAAGGCGAAGTTATCAATTTGGGATATAAGTTGTATTTCCGACGGCATCAATTCATTGTCGATGGAATGCATTTTCAGACTATAGTTGGAGCGAAGATACATATAGAATGGGGCAATAAAATCCTGAAAAAAGAGTCGTGATTTTCCAAAAATCTGATTGGCCGGAATGCTGTCGTAAACCATCATATCTTGATAATATCCGGTCTGAATTTTGTAAAACGCCAAATAGAAATGAAAAAGTGCCGATTTATTATTTCCCACAAAATTTTTGAAATACAAAAGATTTTCGTCGCTGAAAAAATAAGCATAGGAATTTGTTTTGGAGCAATAGATATAACTGTTGTTATAGGTATCGGCTTTGATTTCCCATTCTTCTTGTTCTACTGCTTCATTGCGCCGAATTTCAAATTCGAGGGTTTTTCCGGGCAAAAAGTGCAGTGCATTTCGAATGATGGAATTGCTTTGAATATTTCCAATTTTTTGGTCTTGTTTTGGTTTTTCGAAAAGATGCAAATTGTGTTTTCCGTCTTTTTCGATAGAAATATAGCGAGCAAAAGGATAATCGAGTGTTTTTGAACCAATGTAAGGCGTTGCCTGGATTTGAAAATGCAAATGCGGATAAGGCGATCGTCCCGAATTTCCAACTTTTGCTATCACCTGTCCTTTGCGAACAAAATCGCCATTTTTGACCAAAATGGAGCCCTCTTTCAGATGACTGAATTTGGTATAGAGATATTCTACATGCTTGATTATGATTGTATTGCCCCAATTGTTGATCAAATTCATATCGCCAATGATATTGTCGGCGATTCCACTGAACACTTCTTGAACATAGCCATCGGCGGGAGCCAATACATTTTTATCGTAGCAATAATAATCTTCGGGATAATCGCCGTCGTTTTTGTATTCCAATCCGTTCCGATCGCGAATCACAAAATCCCATGCATGTTGCCATTCGCCTTTGTGTGTATAAGTTCCGTTATGGCCCTGACTGATGTCCCACATTCCGTTCACCGGCAGCGACAAAGAGATGTATTGCAATTCGCCAAACCGCCGGCTGGCATTGTTGAAGAAATAAAGATTTTTTTCGGGCGAATAATGTTGTGTAATCACTTCTTTCAAGCCTGTTTTCTTGGGAATTCGTAGCTTTATACTGTACAAAAACACGATTACAATCATGTTGAAAGGCAAAGCATAAATGGCCAGATTGAAACGTGCAAAAAGTTCCATGCTGGCCAAAGTGATTAAAACTACCAACGGAAGAATCAGAAGTGTCCAAATATAACTGTACTTGTTTGGCACTAAAAAGAAACCACCCAAAGAGATGGCAGTAAGAATAAAATTAAATCCAATGTAGGTATGACTAAGTTCAGTCAGATCGGCTCCAATAAAAGAATAAAAATAATAGGCTGTATAAAAACCCAACAACGACAAACTAAATGCGATGCGTGAATAGATTAGAATACCAATAGAAATAAGTATTCCGGCAAATACATTGTATTGAAAAAAAATGGCTCCCAAGGAAAGGAAATATACTTTCAGCGAATAGATAAACGGAATTTCGTTCCACCAGTTGTAAAGATTTACCAACGAATTTCCACCAAGACCATAAATGCTGTTTACAAAATAGATGGATCTATCGCTAAGCCAAATATTTAAAAAAGAAGAACCAGATAAATCGATAATCCAAATCCCGATAAGAAAAGGAATGCTCAAAAATGGCAAGCGGTATTTTCCAAGCCAAGCTTCGAAGCTTACATTTAAAAATAGAATGAGCAGTGAAATAAAAATGATGATAAAAAAGAGTTCGACACTCGGCTGAAAATACAAACCAACTCCAAGTCCGGTAAGCAAACCGTTGTAAGCATAGGTTCCTTTTTCGATTTTATACCGATCAAATCCCAGCGCATACGCAAAAACATTGCTAGAAACCACTGCCAACATACCCGCAACGCCTGACCAAATATCAAAAAAGCTTACAATTAAAAGTAAAGTTCCAAATACCTTATTATTCGAAAAAAAAATCTGCGAATAACTATTTATCAATCCATTGAGGAAAGCTTTTAGTTCTTTTTTTATTTTCACTTTGATGGGGCTTTGCTGTTGCGAATTTTGATCCAAATATACGCTAAAACACTCGAAACAATTGTAATGTTCAGAAACCAAAACAAGTATTGATCGAGTTCTTGGGTCTTATATATTGCTGTGGCAATATTTCCGATAATCAGCCATTGAATAATGTAAATAGCCGTCACATTTTTCCCTACGAATTGCAGGTAAAAAAACACCAGCGTATGACGAAATTTTCGTTCAATAAAATAAAATGCCGAAAACCAAACAAGCATAAAAGCCACAGCCCACAAGAAGAACAGAAAATTGTGATGATAATAAATTGGCAAATTACTCGAACTATTCAATCCATATTGAATGGTAAAAGCCAAAATCAAAGCCAGCATTGCAATAATGAGTTTGAATCTGGTTTTTTGTAGAAAACCTGACAAATTCAGTTCGTCATTCATCAGCTTAAAACCAAATCCCAAAAGCGGATAAGCCAACCAAGGAATAAGCGGAAAATACGACCAGCTTGTTCCGCCAACAAAAAATGTCAAGAGATAGCCAAACGAATGCGTTTCGAACTGCAGAGGAGTGAAAAACTGAGAAAGCGCCGCCACAACAAAAGCCAGAACAAAGTAAATCCAGTATTTACGCACCGAAATTTTTTGCAAAAATGCCAGACTTATTAAGCTCAATCCCGCCAGCGGCAAAATATCGGCTCCAAAAATAAAATGCCATGGATTGTAGTCCCAATTTTTGAAAAAGATATTGTAGAGCAAATGAAGATTGAGTCCAATGTTTAAAAGCAGTCCGCCAAAAAACAATTTAATGCCGCGCAGGGTCATTTCGGCAGGTTTTTTCTTGCCAAAAGCCACAAAATAGCCCATCACAAGCATAAATACAGGTGCCGCCGGAATGCCACCCAAAAACAATGAGATTTTCCCTAAAAGACTGTCGTAGATTTCTTGTTTAGCAAAAAGTTCCATCAAATGCACTTGAATCATCAAGAGAATTGCCAAACCTTTTAAACTATCCGGAAATCTTATTCTACGTCTTTGTGCCATGCTATTTTTGAATGAGGCTGTTAAAATTATTCTTTCATCGAAAAAGTAAATGCAAATATTGATTCAAAATTTTCTAACAGCCTCTCCATTTCTATTTTCTAAATTTATTTTAAATAATCGGGAACAACTTCCAAGCTTCGAATGCTATCGATATTTTCGCGATTCCTAATTGTATGTACTTTTCCTTTTCTGTCGATCAGCACTACTTTTGGTCGATAAGTAATAAATTGCATCCATTGAGTCATATTGTAAGCACCAACGCGTTTCACCACCACTTGATCGCCAATTTTCATCGAAGGGAATTGAATAGCATCGCGAATTACATCAATATTCATACACAAAGGGCCGTAAAGCGTGGTGTCTTCGGTATATTTGGAAGTCGCTTGAGCCGGTACTACAATGTGTTCGTACCAAAACGAAGTGAACAGCATATTTACGCCAATATCCAGGATTGTGGCTCTTCTACCGTCTTTCAATCGTTTATTTCCGATAACAGAACCCAAAAGAGAACCGGCATCGTCAATCAAAGCTCTTCCTGTTTCCAAAAACAAAACCGGCATATTTTCCGGATCGATGGACGAATTGATCAATGCATTCGTAATGGCTTCTGCATATTCATCAAACGAAGGGCAAGTATCACTTCCGGGCAGATAAGCGCCTTTGAGTGTGTTTTTAGAAGCAAAACCGCCGCCCATATCAATGTATTTTATTTTATGGTTGTATTTCCGATCGAGTCCAATTGCCAAATCGGCCAATACTTTTGCAGCGTTTCCATAGCCAAAAGGAGCCAAAATATAGGTTCCAATATGCGTGTGCAAACCAACCAAATCGAGTTTTTTGCTAAGCATGATTCTGTTCAATGCATTCCAAGCATCGCCATTTTCGTAATTGAATCCAAATCTGTCCCATTGAGGATAGATTCCATTGTCCATATTTACGCGAATAGCCACTTTGGGGCGTTTGTTTGTTTCATCGGCCAACCGAATAATTAGATACAATTCATCAAAATGATCGATGTGAATAAGCGAGGCATTTTCGATTGCTAATCGCAAATCTGCTTCGTTTTTATCGGGTCCATTGAAAATGATTTGATTTCCGGGAACGCCATTTTCCAAAGCTTTTTGATATTCGAAACCGGAAACTACCTCCGCCCAAGAACCCAATTTGTGGAAGGTCCGACAAACAGCGTCGATGTAATTGGTTTTGTACGACCAAGCAAATTGCACTTTCGGATAGCGCGTGCTAAAAGCCTGATAAGCATCTTGATAAATATCCTGAATGGTTTTTTCGGATAGCACAAAAACGGGCGAACCGTGTTCGGCAATGAGGTCTTTTACAGCAACTCCGTCGATGGTCGAAATAGGATTAAGCTGATTGCCCATGCCAAATTTGTCGGGAATACCGGCATTTATTTTATTTATAATAGGTCTTTCAAAGAATTTTTTTTCCATTATGATTTATTGTTTAGTCTTTTTGTGAATATTTTCCAATTCTCCAGTCATTGAGAGTTTTTCAAATTGCGAAATGTCGCCAATCATATCAAAGGAATAGCGTACAAACATAGTTCCCAACGTATAGCTTGTCATAGGAGCAACTTTTTCGCCCATGGCCAATCGCAACAAAGCTTCAGGAATATTTTGTCCGGCTCCTACTGCCAAATAAACCCAAGCCGGAATGCGTGGATTTATTTCAATCATATAGTATTTCCCGTCGTTGGTTCGAATCATTTCCAATTCCATTCCTCCGCGCCACTTGGTTTGCTCGATGAGTTTGTAGGTAATGTCCATCATTTTATCGTCTTTGATGGTAATTCCACCCCACGCTTTTCCTTTGTCGGTGATAAATTGTTTTCGCATTCCAACGGCACCAATTGTATTGCCTTCGCCATCACCAAGTGCTACCACATTTACTTCGGTTCCTTTGATAAACTCTTGAATAATAATTGGCAATCCCCATTTGGCGCTAATCTTATTGAAATAGCTCGTCACTTGTTCATCATTGTAAGCAATATGAGCATCGTAAAATTTCCCTTTTACCAGAACCGGAAATTCATATTCTTTTTTTAATTTACGTATATCCGAAACGCTGGTGAGATTGGTGCTTTTTGGCACATTGATTCCATATTTTTCGCCATATTTGGGCAATACCGCTTTATGCCGTTCTTCAAATTGCTCAATAGTTGGCAAAAAAGTATGGATACCCATTTCAAGCAGTCGTTTTTCGGCTTTCATAAAAGTATAAAGTTCTGCATCGAAGTTTGGAATCAATACATCAATATGTTCTTTGTCGGTAATGTATTGAATTCGTTCCAGAAGCACATCGGCTCCGCCTGATGGATACGGAATTTGATAGGTTTTATCAACCATATCTTCCATATAAATTCCCGGTTCCAGATTCTCGTAGGCCAATCCAATAATTCGCAGATCGAAGCCTTTTGCCTCGCGAAGGCTGCGGATAACAGGAATACCCGGTCCGGGATTATCGGTATTGTTTAGGCCGGTAATAGCAATAGTTAGCTGCTTTTTCATCGTTCAATCAAATTGTATTGATTCAAAATACTCACGAAATCGAAATAAGCCGATTCAAAAATACCCTGACTTACTTCATAATTGCTCAAGAAATAATTGGATATTTCTTCTTGATTCTTTCCTTCATTCATCAGTTTTACTATTTCAACACCTACCGGATTTAAAGAGTAAGTTTCGCCTGTGCCGGCATCAAAAACAAAGCCTGATTCGCTTACGGCAATATTCTTTTTTATTTTCATCATAATACTATGGTTTTTTAAAAGTAAACAAAGACACTTCGATCGGGTTGTNNTTGTGCAATTTTAAGACTTTTTGAGCGAATTGCTTTGGAAAAAATGTTTTTTTTCGTTGTGAAAGGAAATTTTCTTTCACATCTTGAATTTCTTGAAAAACTTTCTATTTTTGCCATGAACTAAATTGAATTAAAAAATCTTGAATTATGAAAAAATCTGCCATTAAATTGTTAAGCTTATTTTTTGCTATGACTTTGTTTGTTGCTTGCAACAATGCTCCTAAAGCTCCTGAAGCTGAAGAAGCTACCGTTGAAACAGTCGAAGTAACTGTTGACACTACTGCTGCTGAGGTAACTGTTGATACAACTGTTGTTGTTGAGGAAGTTAAATAAGAGCTTACTAAGCGAAAAGAAAAAGGCGAATTAAGAAATTAATTCGCCTTTTTCTTTTCTATTCAATGCGTTTTTAGAAAATTTTTCCGAAAAAGACGGCATTGGCAAATACTTTGTTTGAGCCATACCAGAATCCCCGAAAATTGGCATCGTCCAAAATAGAAATTACTTTTCCTCGTCCCACAGGGCTTGCAATTACAAACGGAGCCGATTTAATTCTTTCATTATTTTCGATCGAACAATAGCCGCTCAACAATGGGCTGGCGCTATATCGAAAAGGTGTACGGTACAATCCTTCGGGCATTTCTGCAACACTCGCTCCGGTTTTGAAAATAGGAATTGTTTTTCCTGGCAATCCATAGGCGATGGGATGTGAAGGATCGAAATAAACCTCAAAGATAGCTCCACTTATATCTTGCACATTTGCCGCATCAGCCTTGTTTACAAAGGATGGAATTCCCTGAAAGTTCAACTCTACTTCTTTTTTAAACTTGATGTCTAAGTTGAGGTTTTTTGCAGCCCACTGGGTGGCATCTTTGTAAGAAATCAAATTTCCACCGTCTGAAATCCATTTTTGCAATTTCTCAATTCCCGCTTTTCCCAATTCGTCGAAAGAGCCGCCTGGCAATACTATTGTAGTGTATTCGGCTAAATCGATGCGATTGATGGTATTTTGCTCCACCAGAGAAACCGGCATGGAATACCTTTGATCGAACAAATGCCATATCTCTCCGGCATCTCTACTATCCGAGCGGCCACCAACAAAAATAAGCACACGAGGCTTTTCCAATTTTGCAAAACTATCGCTTCCCAAATCGATTCCACCGGCTGTATATCCGCTCGAAAAACAATAGAGATCGATCCCACATTCTTGGGCTAAATTCGACAAAAATTTATGCAGTTCTGCTTTTCCAAGCTGTTGATTTTCTGATGTTATCAAAATGGTTCCAAACGAAAAATATTCATTTAGATTGTCGGCCTGATAGCTAAATTCTTTGGTAGCCACTTTTGCCTTAATTCCTTTCGATTGTATTGCAGCCAAGAGTTTTGGAGCAAAATAATCGTCCCAACGAAAAGCATAAGCCAGCGGTCTTTCACTTCCAATCAGTTGCCCTTTCTTCGAAACTATTTGTCCTACAACTGTCGATTTTGGCACATTTACACCTTTTCCTTTTTTGATTTCCATATTGGGCATATTGAAAGCATAAAAGAAATTCCAAGTAGAAACATCGTAAAATGTTTTATCTTCGAAAGAGGAACTTTTTTCAAAAATAGATTTTAACAGTCGGTAATTTTTTTGCGAAGTAGCAACAAAATAACTGGACTCTTTTTCAAATATCTTTCCGTTGGCAGAATAGTTTTCTGTCAATTGCGAGAATTCGATGGCATGAATTTTCAAGATATTCAAAAACTCGCGCATTTTTCCAAGATCGTTTTTATCTCCAAAAACCCATCCCAAAATCGCATCTTTATTGGCTTCTTCGAGTGCTGAAGAATAAAATTCTTTTTGATAGTCGAGAAGTGGTTTGCGCAAATTCCGAGCGGCTTCCAAGCTTGACAAGCTCACCGTAAATTGATTTCGAATTGTAAAAGGGAAAGTCAAAACCCCATTCGCGGTTTCGCGCACAAATCCTCTCGAACTGGCTTGTTCAAATAAGATTCCAATACCCGCATTGATATCAGGATAGGAAGATCCTTTGCCAAAATAATAATCATCAAATTGTTCTTCGCTAAAATAAAGTGAACCTATTTGATCCAGAAATTTAGCATGATATTCGGCAATTGCTTTGGTAAGTTCGTAGTTTCTACGTGGAGTTAAAGGATTGTTTCGCGATGGAACGCCCGGCTGGAAAAAGAAAGTTGAATTGGAACCCATTTCATGATGATCGGTCACAATGTTTGGATTCCATTCTTGTATGAATTTGGCACGGCCACGACTCTCAGGATTGGTGAGTAAAAGATAATCACGATTCATGTCGAACCAATAATGATTCGATCTTCCACCAGGATAAGCCTCATTGAATACACGCGAATTGGGGTCGCTCAGATTTGCAAAGCTTTTGTTCTGATTTACCCAATTAGCAAACCGATTTACTCCATCGGGATTTAAAGCCGGATCGACAAAAATAATTGTGTTTTTCAATAAATCTTTGATAGCCGAACTTGAAGCGGCTGCCAAATAATAGGCCGTCAACAGTGAGGCATTTACACCACTTGCTTCGTTTCCATGAATGGAATAACCAAGAACGACAATTAAAGGCAGCTTTTCCGTATCCATACCGGCCGCTAATTTTGGGTCGCTCAGTTTCTGATGATCTGCCTTTATTTGTTCAAGATTGGCCAGGTTTTCGGGTGAGGAAAAAACCAGGTGAAACAAGGGGCGATTTTCGTAGGAACGCGCATATTCCACCATGATTGCTCTATCGCTTACGTTGGCAATCGTTTCCATGTATTTGATTAGCTGATCATGGCTTACCATCCAATCGCCCACTTCATATCCCAATACTTGTTTGGGAGTTGGGATATTGATATCGTAATTTACATCTTTGGGTAGATAGTAATTTAAATCGGTTTGAGCAAAACCGAAAGGAACAGCCAAAAAAAGGCTGATTAGCATAAAATAGGTTTTCATTGGTTTGGTTTTTTTAATTCGGTCGTGAAAGTATTCATTTTTCTTGAAATTAAAAATGATAGGAAAATTTTTAGGCAATTTTCTATCTCAAAAAAAGAAAAACCCTGATAAACGAAACGCCTATCAGGGTTTAAATACCTTTATTTGTTCCTATTATTTCTTAATTCGCGAATCTTTGATGCTACACCCAATGGCCTTTGTAAAATCGGGCGAGGGAAGTGTATTGTTGAGTAAGGCGGCGATGGCATTTTCCACATATTTTTCCGTTACGGCAGCGGCATCTTTATAGTTATCGTCGATAGCGCCAATATAAGCCACATAAAATCCATCCTCTTTCTTTTTCAAAAGAAAAACATGCGGCGTTCTGGTGGCGCCATACTGAGGAAATATTTTCTGCCCTTCGTCAAAAAGATACGGAAAATTGAATCCCTTTTCTTTGGCTCTCACAATCATGTTTTCGAACGAGTCGGCCGGAACTTCTATTGGATCGTTTGGATTGATCATCACCACAGGAAAACCCTTTGCTTTAAATTGATTGTTCAATGCGATAATCCGATCTTCGTAAGCCACGGAATACGGACAATGATTGCAACTAAAAATGAGCACGAGTCCCTTTTCGGACGAAAAATCGGTGAGGGAAACATACGAGTTGTCCACATTCTTGAGTTTGAAATCAATGGCCTTATCGCCAATAGCCAATCCTTGACCAAAGGCGATGATGGGAAATAAAAGGAGAATTAAAAATGATTTTTTCATGGTTCTATATTTTAGGAATAAATTTCTCGATTTCACTTTTCAGCTCTTCGTACGAAAATGATTGGGTGTAGAATTGCCGTTTATTTTTTCGATAGATAAGTGTAGCCGGAATGCTTCCCAACCAATTTTTATCCACTTTTGGAATCCAAGTATTTGATTTAGGATCGTCGAGTACACACATTTCGGCACTTAAACTCATTTTGCTTTTGAAATCGCTTACTCTTTTTTCGACCGATTGCCCAAAATCCAAACTCACCAAAATCATTTTAAATTTTCGGTTTCGATATTCTTGATTTATTTTTTCGAACGATGGCAATTCTTTGACACAAGGAACACACCAAGTAGCCCAAAAATTGATGACATAAGTGGTATCATTGTTCTGATACATCAAAGGTTCAAAACCAACGAAATCGTAAGTTTTTATTTGGGCCTCACTCAAACTAAACAAACTCAAAAACACCAACACCAGCAAATATTTCGAAGGCTTCATTTTATTGTTTTTTTGAAACAGCACAAAAATAGCAAAAGCCGCCTGCTTGCAATGGCCAAAATTGTTAAAAAATAGGAAAGATTTGAAATATCTTGAAAACTTAAAAATCGCCAAATCCGCCACCACCGGGCGTTTCGATACAAAAAGTGTCTCCGGCTTGCAGTAAGCATTGGCTCATTCCGTCGAGAAGTTCTTTCTTCCCATTTTTACGAATTACAAATTGCAACCCACACATTCCCTCATTTCCATTTTTCAATCCATAAGGAGCATATCTACGATGTTGCGACAGAACGGACAATTCAACTTTGTCGAGAAAAGTAAACGATCGTATTACGCCATCACCACCCTTGTATTTTCCTTTGCCACCCGAATTTTTTCGAATCGAAAATTCGTTCAAACGAACGGGATAACGATGTTCCAAGATTTCAGGATCGGTGATGCGTGTATTGGTCATGTGTTGATGAACGCCTGAGGCTCCATCAAAATTTTCGCCTGCGCCGCTTCCTCCCGCAATTGTTTCGTAATAACCAAATTTTTCGTTGCCAAACAATACATTGTTCATTGTTCCTTGGCTACAAGCCACAATTCCAAATGCTTTCAACAAAGTATCTGTGAGTCGTTGACTCACTTCAATGTTTCCGCCCACTACTGCCGGACATTTGCTTGTATCCTGATCAAAAAATGGATTCAGCAAACCCGTTGGAATGAGAATTTTGACTGGCAACATCAAGCCATCATTTAAGGGAATTGGCTCGTTTACCAATAGTCGGAGTACGTATATTACAACACTGTTTACGATGGCTGGTGTGGCATTTAAGTTTCTTGGATGAACGCCACCGCTACCTTCAAAATCGAATGTAATTGTCGAATCTTGGATTCGAATAGAAACAGCCAAAGGAGTGTTGTCGTCGAGGTATTCGATGGCTTTGAGTTCGCCTTTTGGCAAATTACTTAGAACATCTTTTATTTTCTTACTTGCGTATTCTTTCAATTTAGCCATATAATCCAGAACAAGCTCTGCGCCATAAACAGCAACCAAATTTAAGAGCGCGTTTTCGCCATTTTTATTGGCAGCCAATGCCGCATTCAAATCGGCCATATTTTCATGGATTAACCTACTGGGATATTTTCCGGAATTGAAAATTTTTTTCATTCCTTCCCAATCCACTTTTCCCTGTTTTACGAGGTAAAATGGAAAAATAACAACTCCTTCTTGCTCCAAATTGGTAGCGTTGGTAGGCATTGAACCCGGGCTCATCCCTCCTATTTCGGCATGATGTGCTCGATTTACAACAAATCCGATGCGTTTGTTGTTCTGGTCAAAAACACCGGTAATTAGACTTACATCGGGCAAGTGAGAACCTCCGTACATGGGATGATTTGTAACAATGGTATCGCCCGGATTAAAATCAAATTCCGCCAAAACAGAGCGTACGCAAACGCCCAAGCTACCCAAATGAACCGGAATATGAGGAGCATTGGCAACCAAAAAACCATTTGCATCGAGCAATGCACAAGAAAAATCCAAACGTTCTTTGATATTTACCGAAAGAGCTGTCCGCTGCAATATGGCACCCATATTCTCCGCTATGGCCATAAATCTATTCGTAAACAACTCCAACATTGTTTCAGGATTGTGCGCATGTTCGATTTTCGAGAAATGAGTTTGTCCGGATTTTGTTAAAATCAAGTTGTTGTAGTCGTCCACTTTTGCGCTCCAATGCGCATCAATTACAGAAGTACTTTTATCGTCGCTTACAATGGCCGGGCCATTGATTTCATTTCCAAAAACCAATTGCTCGCGCGCATAGACAGTCATTTTTTGATTTGATAAAGCATCGGATATTTTTTCGTGAGCAGCAATTTTTGAGCCTGCTATTTTTTGTTGCAAAAGCATCGATTTTTCTGCTTTTTGCGAAATTTTCAGTCGAATGCTTTCCAACTCTATTTCCCTTTCTTCTACCCAATGACCAAAAAGGTGAATATATTCTTGCTTAAATTCGTCGAGCGCTTTTTCAAAATTGGAGTTCCAATTCAAACTAAGCGTACTATCTTGTCCCTGAAAACGAAGAAATATTTTTCGTTCTTCGTGCAACTTTCCTTCTTTCAGATTGAAATGCGGAATTAATTCATGGCTCAGACCACTAAATAAATCATCCAATTTTTCATGCACTCGTTGAAAAGGTTGAAGTATTTGCTTCTCAGCAAATCGTTCCAAAGCAGCATTTCCTATTCCAAATGCGCTGAGCAAACCGGCATCGTGCGGGATAATAATTTCTTCAATTTGCAACAAATCAGCAATGGCACAAGCATGCATGCCGCCTGCTCCACCAAAGCCAAGCAGAGCATAATCGGCCGGATCAAATCCTTTGGACGAGGAAATTTTTTTGATTGCTGCGGCCATTATTTCGTTGGCAATGGCCAGAAAACCTTTCAATATTTCTTGAGCAATTAATGGCTCTGTCCGCTTTGTTTGAATTCGAGCAAGCAGCAACTCAAATTCTTTTTGTGCTGCTTCTTTTGCAATCGGGATTCCAAACTTATTTTCGTCCAATCGACCTAAAAGCAAATTTACATCTGTAATGGTTAGAGGGCCACCGGCGCCATAACAAGCCGGACCGGGATTTGCGCCTGCACTTTCGGGACCAACAGTGAGCTTATAGCCATCGAATCCACAAATTGAACCACCACCAGCCGCCACTGTTTCAATTGAAATGGCCGGACTATATATATGAGCAGCACCTATTTGCAATTCGTATTTATAATCAAAAGAATCATGAAATCGCGAAACATCGGTGCTGGTTCCACCCATATCAAAAGTGATTAGTTTTCGCTTCTGTATCAAATTTCCGATAAAGGACGCTCCTACCACTCCGCCCGCCGGGCCACTTAAAAGACTGTCTTTGGCTTCAAAGTCTTGAATGCGCATCAATCCGCCCGAACTATTCATGATTCGCAAATTGGAGTTGGTGTTTTGCGAAATATTTTTCAGGTACGATTTGATAATGGGCGAAAGATAGGCATTCACTGTGGTGGTTTCGGCACGCTCCAAAAACTTGATAAGCGGACTCAATTCGGACGAAACGCTGATGTAATCTAAACCTTGCTGAAGCAAGAATTTTTTAAACATCCGCTCGTGTTCATCGTTTTTATATGCATTCATAAAAACGATTGAAAAAGATTCGAAACCTTCTTCTTTTATCGTTTTAATTGTATCGATGAACGCATTCGGATCCAATTCTTTTAAAATATTTCCTTTCGAATCGATGCGCTCGTCCACTTCCACTATTTTATCGACAAGGGCATGGCGTTTTTGAATATTCAAGCTGAAAATATCTGCTCGGGCTTGATTGCCGATTTCCAACAAATTTTTAAATCCTTTGGTGATAAAGAGGACATTTTTTGCGCCTTTGTGTTCCAAAAGGGCATTGGTCCCTTTGGTAGTTCCCAGACGAATTTCCATGGGCGGAAAAGCCGAATCTAAGGCTGTTTGGGTAAGCAATCGAGCGGCTATAACCGGTGCTTCTTCGTTGGTGAAAATCTCAAATGTGGTGCCTTTCAGCGAGCTGTTTGTGTTGACTGTTTCCCGAAGTTCTAAAATTTTTATTTTCGGATGATAGGCTTTTATGAAATTGTTAGGAAATATTTTGTTCAAAATCGAAAAGGAATAACCACGAAATATATCCGTTTCGCTTCCCCAATTTTCTTCAATTTGCAATTGGTTTGGATCAAGCACGGCTACAATCTGACCGCGCAAACGGCCGCTACTGAGAATCTTTTTTCTTCTCAAACTTCCATCAGGAAGAATGGCCATTGCATCTGTAAAAGTTCCTCCGGTGTCGATAAACAATTTAAAAGGGGACGATTCATTGGGCATGATTGTTTCGTTTTTTGATTCGCAGTGCAACAAATAGTGTAATGATGAGGGCAAAAACAGCAAGTCCGGCAAACAAGCCCATTGTATTGGGAAGACCTATTTTAAAAAAACCAAAACCAGCTTTCACCATGTTTTGAAAACCCAACACCAAACTAACCCAGACTGTAATGCCAAAAGCAAGATTCTGACCTAAATGATTGCTGTTTTTCCCCATCAGCACTTTGTTGTTGATGGCAAACCACAGAAAAATACTGATAAGAGGCAAGATCAATCCATTCAATGCCTGAGCCGCAATAATGGCGGGAATTGGTTTGAAACCCGCCAATCCGAATCCAATTCCGATAAGCAAAACCATTCCCCAGGTGAGTTTGAAATAAAGACTGTTTGATGCCCATTTTTTGGGATGTTTCGTGCTGAATAAATCGCGGGCAGTGATAGCCGAAGCCAAAGGAGCCGTAATGCTGGAAGAAAAACCAGCAGCAAACAATCCAAAAGCAAAAAACCAAACTGCCCATGAACCGATTGTAGAACTGAGCGTTTGGCTCAAAGATTGAAATGAAAATTCGCCAATCACCCTTGTTCCAACAACCAAAACGGCCATGGAAATAAGTCCTCCCAGAATGATTGCTACTGAAATTCCAAATCGCATTTCTTTAATTGTTTGCGTTTTGTCGGTAATTCCTGACCCCAGAAACAAATTATAGGGGACCACCGTTGTTCCAATCAGTCCAAGGATTAGAAGTGCAGAGCCTTCAGGCATTTTCGGAATAAAGCTTCCGGAAATGATTTGCCCAAAATCGGGCTTCATTAAAAGTGCCGTAGTAATAAATGCAAATCCCATCAGAAATACCAGAAAACCCAATGTGCGTGCAATAATCTGTATGTTTGGAAAAAACAAAACAATGCCTGCTGACAATCCCAGAATCAAAATGAGTATCTTTTGAGAAATAGGATGAAGAATTAAAATTCCTTCGGCAGCGCCTAAAAGATTGCCCGTTTGATAAGCAGCCGAGCCAATTACAATAGCTCCAATTATCAATACATACACCATCCATCCGTTTTTTTTGTCACCAAAACCATCAGCAATGGCTTGTCCCAGACTTCTGTTGCTCACGATACTGAGTCGAGCTGCTGCCTCTTGCAAAACCAAACAAGCGAAAGTAGAAAACACAAGCGCCCAAAGCAATTCGAATTGAAAAGAATTTCCAGCCTGAGCAGCCGTTGCAATGGTGCCAGGTCCAATAAAAGCAGCAGAAATAATTGACCAAAATAGAATATTTAAAAGCCGTTTTCGCATAAATCCTTCGCTTTATTTTTGGGGTTGGACAATATTAGCCGTCTATTTTTCTTTGCTACTCCGTTTGATTGGTTTTTTGTATTTTTTTCTTTTTTTGCTCGGACTACCGGAGTTTGTCTGTTTGTTTTTTTCAGATTTTTCATGAAAAGCACCTTGACTTACCAATTTTGGTGCTTTCAAATAATTTTTCTGGAGTGTTTTTGGACGCTCTTCGTCCGTAAAAACGGTAGATATTTCAATCGATTCGGGCAAATCTATTATCGGAATGGGTTTATTCATCAGTTTTTCAATGGCTTTTTGATAACCTACTTCCGCTTCATTGATAAACGAAATGGCAATACCGGCTTTATCGGCACGTCCTGTTCTTCCAATGCGGTGAATGTAATCGCCCGGAACCGTGGGCATATCAAAGTTGATAACATGACTTACTTCGCTGATATCCAATCCGCGTGCAGCCAAATCGGTAGCGATTAATATTTTTGTTTCTCCGGAATGAAATTTTTTCAGCGTTCCAAATCTTAAATTTTGTGATTTATTCGAATGAATCACACCGATTGGCGCCTCTATTTGTGGTGAAATTTGCTCGAACAAACGATCGGCCAATTTGCGACTTCCCGTAAAAATCAGCGTTTTTTCAAACTCGTCCTTTTTTAATAAAAGGTGAGTAAGCAGGTTGGCTTTGGTATAAAAATTGGGGACTTCATAGGCTTTTTGAATGATTTGCTCCAAGGGAGTTCCATGAGGCACTATTTCAATTTTTTGAGGACTAAAAAATGTTTCCTGAATCAGCAATTCTACCTCTTCGGTTAACGTTGCCGAAAACATTAAATTCTGACGTTTCTCAGGCAAATTTTCAAAAAAATGAGTGAGTGGTTTCCGGAAACCTTGGTTCAACATCTCGTCCACTTCATCGATTACCAATTTTTGTATGTTTTTCAATCGTAAAGTGCCGGCCAATGTCAAATCCATCAATCGACCGGGCGTTCCAACCAATATATCCAATCCATTGTAAACCAATTGTTTTTGCGTATTGATATTCGTTCCACCATACACACCCGCAAAACGAATATTCATGTATTTTGTCAGCTTTTCGATTTCGTCAACCAATTGAGTAACCAACTCACGTGTAGGTACAATTATCAATACACGCGGATGTTTTTGATCCGAAAAATTCATCTGTCGAAGAATAGGAAGTAGATAAGCAAAAGTTTTTCCCGTTCCTGTTTGAGCAATACCCACCAAATCTGCACCTGACATAATAATTGGGAAAGCTTTCTCCTGAATTGGAGTGGGCGTGAAAAAATCCAAATCGGCCAAAGCGTCCAAGAGCGGTTTATTCAGGTTTAATTCGTCGAAAAGAATCATAATGCAAATTATTTTTTTGTAATGGTGATAAAGCGCAAGGGCAATTATTCAACAAACGCCACTATTCGGGCAGTAGAACCATCGGCTTTGTTTATTTTTAATGGTAAACATTGAAAATAAAATCCTTCTTCCGGAAGGGAATCCAAATTATTCAGATTTTCAATGATTAGTATCTCGGCGCCCAAAATTATTTTATGCAATGGAACATCCTGACTCTCGACCGGATCGATGGAAATATAATCGAAACCTATCCCTTTTAATTTGAATTGAGTCAGCCACTTGGCCGATTCGAGCGAAAGTACAGGATAATTTTGGTGATACTCCGGCGATTCCCACAATTTGTGCCAAGAGGAATTTAGAAGAAGGAAATCAACTTCTTGAATTTGATCCTCGTAATTTTTGAGAAAACTCAATGAAATTTCTTTGCCTGCAAAGCGATTCACCTGCAACATCAATCCACTTCCGTAAAATTGCGACAGCGGAAAATCGTCTAAATATTTTGTTCCTAAAACCATGTGAGCCGGAGCGTCAACGTGGGTTCCGGTATGGCTGTTGATGTGTATTTCATGCAAATTAAAACCATCTTTCTGGATGCTGTTTTTTCGATGGATTTCAGGCTTTTCTGTTCCGCCAAAAATAGTCATCTCGGCATGTATTTCATGACTTAAATCAATAATTTGCATTGGGTTTTATTTTCTTTGGCTGCAAAGATATACATTTCTCTGGCTCGCACGTGTCTTTTGCCTTCTCGGCAATTGTTTATTGAGAGAATAACAGACTGAAATAATGGTGAGAAATTGTCATTTTAAGAAATTCCAGATTCCAAATTTTGGGGCTTGATTCGATATTCTTTTGGCGATTGGCTTCATTTGGCGAAAGCCCAAAATATCTATTTTGAGAAAGCAAAGCGTGTTTTGATTGCTTCTGTTTGAATTTCATTAACGCTGAAATTTTGATTTTACATATTTCAATCCGATTTCTTCTTAATTTCGTGGACTTAAAAATTTCGGATAATTTATGAAAAATGTACTCTTTATATTGTTTGCAGCTATCTTAATTACTTCGTGCAACAGCACCACCAAGAAATTGCAAAATGGAAACTACGATGATATTATTGGTAAAACGATAAAAAAACTGATTAAAAACCCTGAAAGCAATAAAGATGCAGTGTTGTTGGACAAAGCATTTACATTGGCCAACGAGCGCGATTTGGATGCGCTCAAATTTCTAAAACAAGAAGGACAGGCCGATAATTACGACAAAATTTTGCGTTATTACGAACAGTTGAAATACCGCCAGAATCAAATAAAAACGGTATTGCCTCTTAAACTAAACGGACAATTGACCACCTATTCCAGCACTGATTACGATGCTGAAATTATTTCGGCCAAAACAAAAGCCGCAGCGTATTTTTATGCCAATGGCAAACGCATGCTTCATTCCGACGACAAACTGCTTATTCGCCAATCGTACAATGAGTTTATGCGCGCCAAGTCGTACGCTGGTTCTGCCTATCCCGATTTGAACGATTTGCTTAAAGAAGCAAAATTCAAAGGAATCAGTCGCGTTTTTGTACAACTCAAAAATGCAAGCCAATTCAATTTTCCACCCGAATTTTTCGAACGAATTTTGAGCGGAAATATCAACCAACTAAATAGCGAATGGGTTCAATATTTTTTTAAAGATTCCGATTCACAAATCGATTTTGATTATGTTGCACTTGTAAAATTGCTGAATGTACAAGTTTCGCCCGATGATGTAAAAACGATCGATCGGATTTATAAAAAAAATGTACAAGATGGATTTGAATACGTTTTGGATGCTGCGGGAAATGTAAAAAAAGACTCCACAGGCAAGGATATTAAGCGGATAAAATACAAAGCTTTGCAATGTGCCGTGGTAGAAACTGTTCAACATAAGCAAGCCCGATTGGATGGCGAAATTCAATATTACGAGCTAAAACCTTTCGAAAGATTGATAGGGCAAACTCCTTTTGGAACCGAAAATGATTTTCATCATGTTTCGGCACGCGCCATTGGCGATGTGGCGGCTTTGGACGATGAGGCGCTTCAGAAAATAAAATCTCAGGTTGTTCCTTTTCCGACCGACCAACAATTGGTTTTCGACAATGCCATTCGCGTTCAGGAAGCCATTTTTCGCATTTTACGATCGAATCAACTTTATTTTAAATAAAACACAAAATTGAAACTTCATAGAAGCATTGTAGAATCGATTATTGAAGGTTTAAGAGAAATCTTCGAACTAGGGCTATTTGCAGATCAGGTAGTGAAAAATAAACTCAAAAGCGATAAGCGTTGGGGAGCACGCGACAGAAAATTCATTGCAGAGAGCATCTACGATCTCGTGCGATACTATCGCTGGTATATGACCATTGGCGAAATTGAACAGACCGACGAACATCGCTTTCAAAAGATAGCGGCCATTTATTTTCTAGAGAAAAAATTGGACTTTCCGGAATGGTTTCAACCCATTCTTCCAACTGAAGAAAAGCTAGAAGAGAACCGAGCTGTTTTTGGTAAAGAAGTGAAATATGTAGCCTCCATTCCCGATTGGCTCGACGAAATAGGAAAGGAAGAATTAGGCGAAATTTGGTCTGCGGAAATGAATGCACTAAACCAACAAGCCAAAGTGGTTTTGCGTGTGAATACGCTTAAAACAAACAAAACGCTCTTGATCAAAATTCTGGAAAAAGAAAATGTAGAAGTGGAAAAATTGGAAGGTTTTCCAGACGCATTGATGTTGAAAAAAAGAAGAGATTTAAGTCAGTTGAAAGCTTATGCCGACGGACTTTTCGAAATCCAAGACGCATCTTCCCAGTTAGTTGCTCCTTTTGCGCAAGCAAGCAGCGGAATGCTGGCAGTGGATGCATGTGCCGGAGCGGGCGGTAAAACATTGCATCTTGCCGCACAAATGGGAAATAATGGAAAAATTATTTCTCTCGATTTGGAAGAGCATAAACTGAAAGAGCTGAGAAAACGAAGCAAACGTGCAAATTGTAAAATTTCCAGAGCACATTTAATTTTTGCAGATACAATTGATCAATTTAAAGATCAAGCCGACCTTTTGCTTATTGATGCTCCCTGCAGCGGACTAGGAGTTTTGCGCCGCAAACCTGATAGCAAATGGAAATTGACTCCCGAAAGACTAAATGAATTAAAACAGATTCAACAAAAACTTCTCGAAGATTATCCGCCTATGTTAAAATCGGGCGGAACGCTTGTCTATGTAACCTGCTCTATTTTACCTTCGGAAAACGAAAAGCAAGTGGAACAATTCCTTGCTAAGAATACAGGAAAATATACGCTGGAAGAAGAACGCAAAATAATGCCCAGCGAAGGTTTTGATGGGTTTTATATGGCGCGATTGCGGAAATTATAAATCCAGCGAATCGACGGCATTCTTCAATTGAACCAACGCTTTTTCTAAAATACTGAGCGGACAAGCCACGTTCATTCGCATAAATCCGGAGCCGTTTTCGCCAAAAATGGTTCCACTATTTAAACCTATTCCGGCTTTGTGGATTAGAAACTGATTCAATTCCTCGTCACTAAAATATAAAGCCTTAAAATCAATCCAAATGAGATATGTGCCTTCGGGCTTAAAAAATTTCAGCATTGGCAAATTCTCTCTAAAATAGTCGCTCACAAAATCGATATTTTTTCGGGTATAGCTGAGCATTTGTTCGAGCCAAACCGCGCCTTTGGTATAGGCCGCCTCGGCGGCAATTGTTCCAAATAAATTTCCACCCGAAAGATGATATGCATTGAGCACTTGGTTGTATTTTTTTAAATACGTTTCATTTTCGATCACCACAAATGAAGTACTCAAACCGGCCAAATTAAAAGTCTTGGTTGGCGCCATAAACGTAATGCTTTGCTGCTTTGCTTTTTCGGAAATGGAAGCGATTGGAATATGTTGAGAAGGTTCAAAAACCAAATCGGCATGAATTTCGTCGCT
>DMBV01000173.1 GCA_003445975.1 Bacteroidales bacterium | reverse complement strand
GCAAAAAGTCGCGAACAAAACAAGGAATTTTATTTTCCGAAAGTACGCTTTCTAAATAATTGGCATTGAGAGCGGTGCCTACATAAACACAAATTAAATTTTGATTGGACATAGAAATGGGTTTTGAGCTAAGGTACAATTTTTTGGTTGTAGTAAGGAAAACTTATGTAATTTTAATTTTTGTTAGCGGAAAACTAGCCCAACAAAATTCCAAGTCGTTTAGGCAATACTGAACTAGAGCAATTTCATGAAACTGCATTAATTTTCAGAAAATTCCAACTCGTTTGGGCAATACCAAAACATAGCGATTTTATAAAAGGTGAAACGAAATACGATTTTAGAAAAAGTAAAAAAGGTAAAATGGAATATTTTAATACCCTGAAAATGAACGAGAAAAATAAATGCATAAAAAAAGCGATCCGCCTAGGCGGACCGCAATAAATGTTTTCACAACGGAATAATCCTTATTGTGAATTGCTTCGAATTGTAACGACAAATATAGCATATAAAAACATAAAACTAAATAATATGAAAAAAATTTTAGGTCTTGATTTGGGAACCAATAGTATTGGTTGGGCGTTGGTAAATGAATCGGAAAATGAAGATGAAAAATCTTCGATTATTAAGCTTGGTGTTAGAGTTAATCCTCTAACTGTAGATGAGCAAACAAATTTTGAAAAGGGGAAAAGTATAACCACAAACGCGGACAGGACGCTAAAACGAAGCATGAGGAGAAATCTTCAGCGTTTTAAGCTTCGCAAAGATAATTTGATTGATATTTTAAAGGAGAATGGTTTTATTTCTGATGAAACAATTTTATCAGAGAATGGCAACAAATCTACTTTTGAAACCTATCGTTTGAGAGCAAAAGCAGCCTCATACGAAATTAGCTTGAAACAATTTGCAAGAGTCTTGTTGATGATTAACAAGAAACGTGGTTACAAAAGCAGTAGGAAAGCCAAATCTCAAGATGAGGGACAATTGATTGATGGAATGGCAGTTGCAAAAGAGCTTTATGAAAATAACTTAACGCCCGGACAGTTTGTATTGGAGTTGTTAAAATCTGGAAAGAAAACAGTACCGGATTTTTACCGTTCCGATTTGCAAGTCGAATTTGATAAAATTTGGAATTTTCAAAAGCAATTCAATTCGGAAATTCTTACAGATGAATTTAGAGTAGAAATTGAAGGTAAAGGCCAGCGAGCTTCTTCTGCCATATTTTGGAAAAAATACAATTTCAATACAGCGGAAAATAAAGGCACAAGAGAAGAAAAAAAATTACAGGCTTACAAATGGCGAAGTGAGGCTACTAACAAGCAACTCACCAAAGAAGAAGTCGCTTTTGTCCTTGCTGAGGTCAACAATAATTTGAATAGTTCAAGTGGTTATTTAGGCTCGATTAGCGATCGCAGCAAGGAATTGTATTTCAACAAAAAAACCGTGGGGCAATACCTTATGGATCAACTTGACTTAAACCCACATTCAAGACTTAAAAATCAAGTTTTTTATAGACAAGATTATTTAGATGAGTTTGAAGCAATTTGGGAAACCCAAGCCAAATTCCATTCAAAACTAACGCAGCAATTGAAAACCGAAATTAGAGACGTGGTTGTTTTCTATCAGCGGAAATTGAAAAGCCAAAAAGGCTTAATCAGTTTTTGTGAATTTGAAAGCCGTAAAATTGAAGTGGAAGTTGAAGGAAGTAAAAAAATAAAAACTGTGGGGTCGAGAGTCTGCCCAAGGTCGTCGCCAATATTTCAAGAGTTTAAAATATGGCAAGTACTTAATAATATTCAAGTATTTAGTAAAACGGGAGGTGATAAACGCTTTTTGGACCAAGAAGAGAAAGAAGTGCTTTTTAAAGAATTGAATTTTAAAGATAAAATTTCTAAAAACGACTGCATTAAAATTTTATTTAAAAACCAAAAGGACCTCGATTTTAATTTTAAGGAAAATATTGAGGGCAATAGGACTTATGGAGCATTCATAAGTGCTATTCAACAAATAATCGATATTTCTGGTCATGGCGAATTTGAATTTTCGAAAATGAATACCGATGAAATTTTAAAGGTGATAATTCCATTTTTTGATGGCTTTGGTTACAATCTTGATTTATTGAAATTTAATTCAGGATCAGAAGGAGAGGCATTTGAGCAACAAGCATTTTATCAGTTGTGGCATTTGCTCTATTCATTTGAAGATGATAATTCCAATACTGGCGACAAAAAGTTAATTCAAAAAATACAGGAAAAATATGGCTTCGAAACAGAATACGCGCGCATCATTGCAAATATTGCATTGCAAAGCGATTATGGCAGTTTAAGTACAAAGGCGATACGTAAAATTTTGCCTCATTTAAAAGAAGGAAACGAATTTAGTGTAGCTTGTACTTATGCAGGCTATCGACATTCTAAAGATTCACTTACAAAAGAAGAAATAGAGAACAAAATTTTGAAAGATAAACTGGATATACTTCCAAAAAACAGTCTTCGAAATCCGGTTGTAGAGAAAATATTGAATCAAATGATTAATGTGGTGAACACTGCAATTGAAACCTACGGCAAACCAGACGAAATTCGCATAGAACTGGCTCGCGAATTAAAGAAGAGTGCAAAAGAGCGTGAAGATGCTACAAAATCGATGAACCAGACTACTCTAGATCACGAAAAATATAGATCCACATTGCAAAATGAATTTGGATTGACTCATGTGAGCCGAACAGATATTATTCGATACAAATTATATTTAGAACTTGAATCTCGGGGTTTTCAAACATTGTATTCCAATACTTATATTGCTCCTAATAAGCTATTTAGTAAAGAATTTGATATAGAGCATATCATTCCTCAATCGAGACTTTTTGATGATTCATTTTCAAATAAAACGATCGAAAGCCGAAGTGTAAATATTGAAAAAGGGAATGAGACTGCCTACGATTACGTGAAAAATATAAAAGGTGAATATGCACTCAATGAGTTTCTGAAAATCATTGAAGAATTGTTTAAAGCAGGCAAAATTTCAAAAACAAAATATAATAAACTGAAAATGAAGGGAATTGAAATCCCTAGCGATTTTATTGCCCGCGATTTGCGCGATACTCAATACATTGCCAAAAAAGCAAAAAATATTCTGGGGGAATTGGTCAAAGTGGTAGTTTCAACAACCGGTTCAATAACTGATAGACTGAGAGAAGATTGGCAATTAATTGATGTGATGCAAGAATTAAATTGGGAAAAATACAATTTGCTTGGACTGACCGAAATTATTGAAAATCGCGAGGGACATAAAATCAAACGAATTAAAGATTGGACCAAACGAAACGACCACCGGCACCATGCTATGGACGCTTTAACCATTGCATTCACAAAACGCAGCCACATTCAATACCTAAATAACTTAAATGCACGCAGCGATAAAGCGGGCAGTATATATGGAATTGAGCAAAAAGAACTTGAACGAAACGAAAAAGGAAAACTTAGGTTTAAATCGCCAATTTTGCCCATAGAAGCATTCAGAAGTGAAGCGAAAAAACACCTCGAAAATACTTTGGTTTCGATTAAAGCTAAAAACAAAGTTGCTACGATTAACATTAACACCACCACCAAAGCGCATGGAGTAAATAAGAAAAAACAACTTACACCGCGCGGACAACTGCACCTTGAAACCGTGTATGGAAGTCAATGTAAATATGTTACAAAAGAAGAAAAGGTAAACGCTAGTTTCACCATCGAATTAATTAGCAAAGTAGCCAATCAAAAAATACGAGAAGCTTTGCTAAAAAGACTTACTGAATTCGACAACGACCCTAAAAAAGCTTTTACTGGGAAGAATAGCCCAGATAAAAATCCTATTTTTCTAGATTCTTTACAAATGCAAAAAGTACCTGAAAAAGTTAAAACTGTTACTACCGAAATTATATACACGATTCGAAAAGAAATCTCGCCCGATTTAAAAATTGAAAAAATCGTTGATTCAAGAATTAAAAAAATTCTTCAAGCTCGATTATCGGAATACAATGGAGATGCTAAAAAAGCCTTTACTAATTTGGTCGAAAACCCAATTTGGCTCAATAAGGAAAGTGGCATTGCCATTAAACGGGTTACCATTACTGGAATAAGTAATGCCGAGGCGTTGCACTACAAAAAAGACAAGGAAGGAAACCTAATCCTTGATAAAAATGGAAATAAGCTAGCCGTAGATTTTGTAAATACCGGCAACAATCACCATGTTGCAATTTATAGGGATGCTGATGGCAACTTGCAAGAAAATGTAGTGTCGTTTTACGAAGCCACCGAAAGAGTGAACCAGGGTTTGCCTATTATCGACAAAACCTATAAGCAAAATGATGGCTGGCAGTTTCTTTTTACCCTGAAACAAAACGAATATTTTGTGTTTCCAAACGAAAAAACCGGTTTTAAGCCTGCCGAAGTGGATTTATTAGACGAAAAAAACTATCATCTAATAAGCCCTAATTTGTTTAGAGTGCAGAAAATATCTAGTAAAAATTATGTTTTTAACCATCATTACGAAACAAAATCTGTAGATGGGGAATTATTAAAAACTAAAAAGAGTTTATCTGGAATTACTTATTACTTTGTACAAACCCCTTCAAAATTATTAGGGATTAACAAAGTCCGTATTAATCATATTGGTAAAATTGTAACAGTGGGCGAATATTAACTAAAAACCGACCGCCTGGGTAATATTACAATATAAAAACATCACGCCTTTGGTATCACGCTAAAGGTGTGATGCTAAAAGCGTGATGAAAAACATTACAATTGATGCATTTCGAAAAAGGCTATATTTATCACATTTACAATCAAGGAAATAATCGTCAAAAAATTTTCTTTGGTAGGGATAATTATTTGTTTTTCTTGCGAAAGATAAGAACGCATATTTTGCCTTATGCAGATGTTTTAGCTTGGTGTTTAATGCCCAATCATTTCCATTTGATGGTTTTGGTAAAAGAAGTGGTGTTGCCTGAAAGCAGTCATACGATGACTCAAAAAAGCAGTCATACGATGACTCAAAGTCATCGTATGACTGCTCTAAATGAATCGATAGCGATTATGCTTCGTTCCTATACCAGAGCTATCAATAAGCAGGAAGGTTTTAGCGGCTCCCTTTTTAAGGCGCATACAAAAGCCGAATGCATCAATTGTTCGAAAGGGATAAGTCCTTTGTTTAGTGTAAAACAAGACCATACACAACTCCATACCCAAAATCCAGAACTCGAATACCCTCAAATTTGTTTCAATTACATCCATCAAAATCCGGTAAAAGCAGGAATGGTTCATAAAACAACCGATTGGGAATTTTCTTCGGCTAAAGAGTATGCAGGCATTCGGAAAGGGAAGTTGGTGAATATGAAAATTGCTAGGGATAATGGTTTAATCATTGAGCAACTTTAGATAATCCTTGACAAATGCGATTAAAATGTTTAAGATTTAAAAGCAGATTATGATAAAACGAACACTTTATTTTGGAAACGATGCCTATTTACACACATCAAACAAACAATTGGTTATTACTTTTGCCGACAAACAAAAAGAGGAAGTCAAGATTCCGATCGAAGATATTGGTGTAGTTATTCTTGATGCTTTTCGATTGACGATTTCTCAAACCTTGATTTCTAAATTATTAGAAAACAATGTAGCCCTTATCACCTGCGATGAGCGCCATCATCCACAAGGATTGATGTTGAATTTGGTTGGAAACACTTTGCAACAGGAGCGTTTTGGCGATCAGATCAATGCGAGTCTGCCTCTAAAAAAGAATCTTTGGCAGCAAACCATCAAAGCCAAGATTCACAATCAGGCCATTTTATTGGCCATGAATGGAATTCCGATCGAAAATATGAAGTATTGGGAAAGCAGCGTTAATTCGGGCGATCCGGAGAATTACGAAGCAAGAGCGGCTGCCTATTATTGGAAAAATCTGTTCAAAGATTTTCAAGACGATTTTGTGCGAGGTAGATTCGAAGCGGAGCCAAACAACTTGCTCAATTATGGGTATGCTGTACTGCGAGCCATTGTTGCCCGGAGTTTGGTGGCTTCCGGCTTGCTCCCTACTTTGGGCATTCATCATCACAATCGCTACAATGCTTATGCCTTGGCCGACGATATTATGGAGCCATATCGACCTTTTGTGGACAAAATAGTTTTAGAAATTATCGAAAAGCATCCCTCGATCGACGAATTGACTCCTGAACTGAAAAAAGAATTGTTGCAAATTCCGGTGTTGGATATTTTCATCGACGGGCAATCGAGTCCGCTTTTGGTGGGAATGCAGCAAACAACAGCCAGTTTGGCGTCTTGTTTTTCGGGAGAAGTTCGAAAAATAAAATACCCGGAACTTGGATAATTCACTACGTTTTAATCAATATCGAATTATGTGGGTTTTGGTTTTTTTTGATTTGCCAACCGAAACCAAGAAAGACCGAAAGCAAGCCGGTTTGTTTCGGAAGCGACTGATAGAGGATGGATTTGCTATGTTTCAGTTTTCCATTTATTTGCGGCATTGTTCGAGCAAAGAAAATGCCGATGTCCATACACGAAGAGTAAAATCCAATTTGCCACCCAATGGGCACGTGGGGATTTTGCGCATAACCGACAAACAATTTGGCATGATTGAGCTTTTTTATGGCAAAAAAGAAAGCGAAAAACCCAATACGCCCCAACAATTGGAACTTTTTTAAAATAAAAATTCAGGGTTTGGCCTAGGCTCAAACCCTGAATTAAACAGCTTTTTTAATTTCAAATTATCGAGTTAATTAATTGCTATTCAGAATATTGAGTGCAGCTCTGCTGTTTTCAATAATTCAAAGATACAATTCGAAAGCAATTCACAACCGTTAAATTGTATTGATCGAATAAATCGCAGCTGTTTTCAATAATTCAAAGATACAATTCGAAAGCAATTCACAA
>DMBV01000006.1 GCA_003445975.1 Bacteroidales bacterium | reverse complement strand
GGTCACACATTTCCGGGTGCTACTTTGCCTTTTGGAATGGTACAATTGAGTCCGGATACCAGAATAAACGATTGGGATGGCTGCTCAGGCTATCATTATTCCGATTCCACTATTTTAGGATTCAGTCATACGCATTTAAGCGGAACGGGTGTTGGCGATTATGGCGATATTCGGCTAATGCCTACGATTGGCAAACTTCAAACAAATCCAGGAAATTCGTCGCGCAGCGAAGCGGGTTATCGATCGAATTTCTCTCATCAAAACGAAAAAGCAAACCCTGGTTTTTACAGTGTACTTTTGTCCGATTATGCGATTCAGGTTGAACTCACCACTACCGAAAGAGCCGGTTTTCATCGTTATACATTTCCGCAAAGCGATTCGGCACATATTATTTTGGATTTGACAGAATCCGTCGTTTCCGAAAAAATCATCGATTTGGAAATTCAAATCGAAAACGACTCCACGATTAGCGGGAAAAGACAAAGCCAAGGTTGGGCAGCCAATCAACACATCTATTTTGTAGTACAGTTTTCAAAACCATTTAAGGCTTTTGGCATAGCCGAAAATCAAGAAATGAAGACGAATCTTCAATCGGCCAAAGCAAAAGATTTAAAAGCTTGGTTTGATTTTAAAACCACCGAAAAAGAAGAAATTTTAGTAAAAGTAGGCATTTCGGCTGTGAGCATCGAAGGCGCACGCAACAACTTGAAAACAGAAATTCCCGATTGGGATTTTGATAAAATAAAACAGCAAGCTGCCAGAAATTGGGAAAATGAACTTTCAAAAATCAAAGTGGAAGGCAACAACGAAAATGATAAATTTATTTTCTATACAGCATTGTATCATAGCTTATTGGCTCCAAATATTTTTTCTGATAGTGATGGAAAATACCGCGGACACGATCAGCAAATTCACCAAGCCAATCATCCCGTTTATACCGTATTTTCGCTTTGGGATACCTTTAGAGCCGAACATCCGCTTCTGACAATCATCGACCAAAAACGAACCAACGACATGATCAAAAGCATGCTGTTGATGTACGAACAAGGCGGATTGTTGCCCGTTTGGGAATTGGCCGCCAACGAAACCAATTGCATGATTGGCTATCATTCCGTTCCAGTTATTGCTGATGCAATTTTGAAAAATATAGGCGATTTCGATCGGAATTTAGCCTTTGAAGCCATGAAAAAAAGCGCTCATTCAGATTTTTTCGGACTGAAAAACTACAAAGAAATTGGATTTGTCAAAGCCGATGAAGAAAGTGAAAGTGTTTCGAAAACTTTGGAATATGCCTACGACGATTGGTGTATTGCACAAGTATCCAATTATTTGAATGACAAAACAAATGCAATTTCTTTTACACAACGCGCGCAAAATTACCAAAATGTTTTTGATCCTTCTACCGGTTTTATGCGCGCCAGAATAAACGGAGGATGGCAGCAGCCCTTTTTACCTACAGAGGTAAATTTTCATTTTACGGAAGCCAATTCGTGGCAATACAGCCTTTTTGTGCCACACGACATCAATCGACTTATGGAAATGCTTGGCGGCGATGCGGCTTTCGAAACCAAACTAGATGAGCTTTTCACGACTCAGGAAAAGTTGAGCGGCCGGCAACAATCCGATATTACCGGACTGATTGGGCAATATGCTCATGGCAATGAACCAAGTCATCATATGGCGTATTTATACAATTTTGTTGGAAAACCGGCAAAAACGCAAAAACTCGTTCATCAAATCAAAACAGAACTGTATCACAATCAGCCCGATGGTTTAAGCGGAAATGAAGACTGTGGACAAATGTCGGCTTGGTATGTTTTGAGCGCATTGGGATTTTATCCGGTTACGCCTGCATCAAACAATTATATCATAGGAACACCAAGTTTTGATCGAGTACATATTCAATTGGAAAACGGAAAAATATTTAGTCTTTCTGCCAAGGGTGCTTCGAATAGTAAATTTTATATTCAAGAAACACAACTCAATGGGAAAAGCGATTCCAAATCTTATTTTGCGCATAGCGATGTCATGCAAGGTGGCGAATTGTCGTTCGAAATGGGAATTTCGCCCAATTCCGAATGGGGTTTTCCAGAAACCAATAGGCCAAAGCAAATCATCGAAGAAATGCGTATTTGTCCGTCGCCACAAATTCTTGCTACAGCGATCACATTTAGAGATAGTTTAAGAATAGAAATGAAAGACTTGGCTCAATCGGCCGAAATTTATTTCTCCACCGACGGAACAGAACCAAACCGCAAATCGGAAAAATACATACATCCATTTTTTATTAAGAAATCGACACAATTCAAAGTCAAAGCTTTCCATCCCGAATTTGGCGAAAGCAAAAGCATCGCCGCCCGATTTCATCGCGTAGAAGGCGCCACAAAAATAAGCTTATTGAATCCATACAGTGCACTTTATGCAGCCGCAGGCGATTTGTCTTTGATAGATCAGGTGCGAGGAAACAACAATTTTAAAACCGGAACCTGGCAAGGCTTTTATGGCGTTGATGTAGAAGCTATTCTTGATTTAGGAGAATCAAAATCAATCGGTCAGCTTGAAATAGGCTGTATTCAAGACACCTATTCGTGGATATTTATGCCTGAGAAGGTGAGTTTTTTCACATCTCAAAATGGAAAAGATTGGCAACTGTCGGGGATAGTGGCCAATGATGTGAATGATAAACAGCAAGGAGGAATTGTAAAACAATTTGCGATTTCGGTTTTTCCTTCAACAAAAGCTCGATTTGTAAAAGTGATTGCTAAAAACAGAGGAAATTGCCCCGACTGGCACGTAGGCGCCGGAAACAAAAGCTGGATTTTCGTCGACGAAATTGTGATTAAATAATTGATTTAATGAATATTAAAAATATTTAGATTTCTCTTCATCATTCCAAAATAAAATTCTCTATTTTTGCTCAAAATGGTAAAGTAAATAAAAATTTACTTTTTAAAAGGGAATCAGGTGAGAATCCTGAACAGTTCCCGCTGCTGTAATGCCCGATCCGCCTCTGGCGGGTGAAGGTTTTAGCAAATCTAAATACCACTGTTCGCCAACAAAAACGAATGGGAAGGTAAGCTAAAATCGGGATAAGTCAGAAGACCTGCCATGAGAGTACAATATTTAATGCTTTCGGAGAAAAGGCAATAAGTAATTGATGAAAATCAGTTTACCTTTTGTGTTTCCGTTGTTTAGCAAAAGATGTTGTTGATTTAGTTTATCTAAAATCAATAAAATGCTAAAAAGGAATTTGATAAGCTTATTGTTAAGCATTTTGGCTTCGGGTCTCTTGGCTCAGGATGCTTACGATACGTCTATTTTGCTTCACGAAGTAAACATAAATTCCTATCGTTATACGCATTTTTCGGCCGGCAATAAGATTCAGGAAATTGATTCACTTTCGCTGTCAAACCAAACCTCCAACAGCTTGGCCGAAGCCATTTCAAACCTGACAACGCTCTATCTCAAATCGTACGGCATTAGCGGAAATTCGAGCATTAGTTTGCGAGGAACATCGGCTTCTCATACGGCAGTGTTGTGGAATGGAATCAATTTGCAAGACCCACTCAATGGAGGAAGCAATTTGGAATTGATTCCTTTGCTAGCTGTAAATACGATCAAGATTCAGTATGGAGGATCGGGAGCTCTTTTTGGAAGTGGCGCCATTGGCGGAGCTATTATTTTAGAAAGCAAACTCCCGCTTCAATTAGGTTTTCATAGCAATGTATCCCTTGGAACAGGCAGTTTTGGTCGCTATTTTGGAAATATTGCAGTACAAAATTCAGGCGAAAAATTGGCTACTTCCCTTCGTATTTTTTACCAAAAAGAGAACAACGATTTTCCATTTATCAATACGCAACAATTTGGACATCCTGAAACAAAGCAAACAAATGCAGTTGCCGAATATTATGGAATAAGTCAGGATAATCACCTATCTATTTCTAAAACTCAACGACTGAATACACATCTTTGGTTTCAAAAATCGAACAGAGAATTGCCTCCAAATATGACCATTCTTCAAAGCAAACAACAACAAAGCGATGCATTTTTTCGATTTTCGATGGATTATTCATTGTCAAAATCAACGATAGATTGGCTCACACGTTTTGGTTTATTGTATTCAAAATTAAATTATACCGACTCACTTTCAGCAATTTATGCTGAACATCAATCGCAGAGTGCTCTTTTTGAAACAGAATTGAATTTCAAGAAATATAAAAATCATTTATTCAATTTCGGAATGCATGAACGCATGGATTGGGGAATATCTGCTAATTTTTCAGAAACAAAAAGTCGCAATAATCTTGCTCTTCTTCTAAGCTATCAGTTTTTATCTCCATCCAAAAACTTTCAATTGGCAGCCAGCATACGGCAAGAAGTAATAAACATTAAATGGAGTCAGCCAACCCCTTCAATCGGCTGGAAATTTTCATTAAATCATCATTTTCAATTAGAAGGAAAAGCATCGTTCAATTACCGTCAACCTACCTTTAACGATTTATATTGGCAAGATGGATTTGCTCATGGAAATTTGGATTTACTTCCTGAGTCGGCCTGGGCCGAAGATTTGAGTTTTTCATATTTGAATGAAACTTACCAACAGCTTTTTAAATTTCGTTTTACCGCCTTCAATTCATACATCAAAAACTTGATTTTATGGATGCCGATTGATGGAATATGGATGCCGATAAACCAAAAAGAAGTTTGGTCACGTGGGATAGAAACGGATGTCGATTACAAAATAAAACTTGAATCTATCCAGTTAAGCTTCAATCTAAAGGGCTCGTACAATCCTTCCACTTTAGAAAAAAATGCAGAAAACGAATCAGATTTATCCTTGAAAAAACAATTGATTTATACTCCAAAACAACAAGTTAGAGCGCAATTTTCACTCATTCATGCATACGG
>DMBV01000178.1 GCA_003445975.1 Bacteroidales bacterium | reverse complement strand
TTTAGAGTTGAATCCTGATAGGGAAGAATAAAAAAGCCCGAGTTGATGTTTCGGGCTTGAGCGTTTTTTTATGCTTTATAAAATGGCAATTTTACAATGATTGCTTTTAGAAGTTTGGACCGGATTCGAATAAAAATTTCACTTCCCAATTTGTGATATCCGGTTTGTACGTAACCCATTCCAATCCCTTTGTCGAGGCTTGGAGATTGTGTTCCGGAAGTAACTTCTCCAATAATATTCCCGTCAGCATCGCAAATTTCATAATGTTGGCGTGGAATGCCTTTGTCAATCATTTCAAACGCTTTGAGTTGGTGTTTAACGCCTTCTGTTTTTTGTTTTTCCATCAATTTTCGGTCGATGAACTCTTTTCCATCCACAAATTTTGTAATCCAACCCAATCCGGCTTCAATTGGAGAAGTGGTATCGTTGATGTCGTTTCCGTATAAGCAATAGCCCATTTCCAATCGAAGCGTGTCGCGTGCACCTAATCCTGCTGGTTTTATTCCAAACTCTTCTCCTGCGTTCATGATTGCATCCCACAATTTTTGCGCATCGGTATTTTGAATATAGATTTCACATCCCCCTGAACCGGTATATCCGGTGGTGGAAAAAAGCACATCTTTTATTCCGGCAAAATCAATTTGCTTGAAAGTGTAGTATTCCATGTCGAGCACATTTGCATCAGTCAGCTTTTGCATTGCTTGCAGTACTTTTGGTCCCTGAACGGCCAATTGACTAATTTCTTCAGAAACGTTTTTCAGTTCTTCGCCAATTTTCAGATCGAATTTTTTTGCCTGCTCTACGCACCAATTCCAATCTTTTTCAATGTTAGCGGCATTCACAACCAACAAATATTTGTTTGCATTGAATCGATAAACCAACAAATCGTCCACAATTCCGCCTTTTCCATTTGGGAAGCAGGAATATTGCACTTTGCCGTTGGTAAGTGCAGAAACATCATTAGAGGTAATGTGTTGGAGAAAAGGAAGAGCTTTGGGACTTTCAACCCAAAATTCGCCCATGTGAGAAACATCAAAAACACCTAAATCGGTTCGAACGGTTTCGTGTTCAACTTTCAATCCTTCGTATTGTACCGGCATCATGTATCCGGCAAAAGGAACCATTTTGGCTCCCAGGTTTTCATGAATTTGTGTAAAAGCGGTAGTTTTCATTTTGGAATGCGTGTATTACAATGTATTTTGTGAATAAATAATGCATCTGTTAGTTGGAGGCAAAAGTACTAAAGTATGATTGAATTGGAGCTGTTTTCTTGAAAAGTTTACGAAAATAACACCCTTCATTGAGGCACATTGGGCTAAAACGCACTAAGATTACATTTTATCGATAAAGATCAAATCGAACAAACGCTAAAGATTTTAGAAACACCAACGACATATCAAATCAAAACGATTCAATTTAGAGTCATTTTTTCTTCAAATAAGAAAATCAAATTTAACTGTACAAAACCATTGCGGAAACTATAAAGTGTCCTTCAGTAGTTTCGCTTGAGGTGGAATGATCAATGCTGTGAATGACAATATTGGGGCTGTTGGATAAGAATTTGTTAATCTCAATTTCTATCTCTTCAAATGCTCTTTCAGGAAAATTTCCTGTTTCTTTATAAAAGAATTTTGTTTTCATAATTTTTCTGATTTAATGTGAAATTTATAAAATTTCCGTCCCTCACCAGCAAAGTAAGGGGCGGAAAAACAATCGTTATTTTTTTAATAAATCTCTGATTTCGGTTAAAAGTAACTCTTCTTTTGAAGGTTTTGGTGGAGCGGCTGGAGCGGCTTCGTCGTTTTTCTTCATACTGTTCATCGCTTTTATCATCATAAAAATGGCAAATGCTACAATCAGAAAATCGACGGTAACTTGAATAAAATTTCCATAATTTAAGCTCACCGCAACTTCGTTTGCTGCCGCCTCTTTAATAATAAATTTTAAATCTGTGAAATTCACACCTCCTAACAGCATGCCTAAGGGAGGCATCAGCACATCGCTCACAAACGAAGCTACAATTTTTCCAAAAGCGGCTCCAATAATGATACCAACAGCCATGTCGATTACACTGCCCTTCATGGCAAAAGTCTTGAATTCTTTAATTATTCCCATGTCAATAATTTTAGATTAAATAAATAGCTGTCTTACTTTGGTCAAATTTATAAAAAAAAATACAAAAATCAAATTCATTTTGTTTTTATGTTTTTATTTTGATTTTTCATTTTAATCAATTTATTTTTAGCTTTGAACGATTTTTAATTAACCAAACATAAACCTATATCATGAAACATTTTTTGAAAAGAATCGTGTTTTTGATTCTCGCATTTGTGCTATTTAGCAATGGGGCAACTGCGCAAAAATACAGAACACCTAAAGAGGCAAACCAAAGCTTAGACGCAATTGCGCAAGCCAACTCTACAAAGGTTAAAGTGCATAAGCTTGCACAAACTGCCGGTGGAAATCAAATCAATATTTATGAATTTGGCACCGAAATTCGCAGTGAGCAAAAAAACAAACCTGCCATTTTTGTGATGGCCAATCCCGAAGGAAATCTTCCCTTGGCTACTGAAGCTGCTTTATTCTTGGCAGATGAGCTACTTAAAAGCGATCATTTGGAACGATTTACTTATTATTTGGTTCCCGTTTTAAATGCGGATGCTTTGAATCATTATTCTGAAAACCCTTTGTGGGAAACCCTTCGCAATGCAAAGCCCTACAATGACGATATGGACGATGTGGTGGACGAAGATGGCCCTGACGATTTAAACAAAGATGGATTTATTTCGCAGATGCGTGTTTTAGATCCATTGGGAATTTGGATTCCGGAAGAAGCAGATGCTCGATTTTTGCGAAAAGCAAATGCTGCTAAAGGGGAAAAAGGAATGTATAAATTGTACACCGAAGGACTTGATAATGATGGTGATGGAATCTATAACGAAGACCCAATTGGCGGTGTAAACAGCGGAATTAATTTTCCTCATTTGTTTAAACCAAATCACAACGCTTCAGGAGCTTGGCCGGGATCCGAAACAGAAGTTTACGCCCTGATGCGATTCGTTTATGCTCATCCCGAAATTGCGGCCACCTTCACTTTTGGTTCCACCGATTTTTGTTTGCAAGCCCCCGAAGCCGGTCGAAAAGGAAGTGCCGATTTGAATAATATCCGAATTCCTCGGCGATTTGCTGATATGTTTGGTGCCGATCCTGCTGTGACCTATTCGATGGAACAAGTCATGGAAATGGCAAAACCAATGGTCCCGGAAGGCGTGGAGCTTACACCCGCACTCGTGGCCGGCTTTTTGGGATTGGGTGCTGCTGTAAATCCATTGGATGAAGATCTTCAGTTTTACAACGAACTGAATAAACAATACAAAGATTTCCTAAAAGCGAAAAACTTCGAAACAGAACGCTTGTCGCCCGAAAAATCAAAAGATGGCTCTTTCGAATTGTGGTCGTATTACCATATCGGCGTTCCTACTTTTAGTTTTAATTTTTTCACGCTTCCCAAAGCCAAAAAAGAAAAAGCAGAGTCAGAAAGCAGTCTGAGTATCGAACAATTGGAAAAAATGAGTTCGGACGATTTCGTTGCTTTGGGCGAAGAAAAAATTGCTTCTTTCTTGAAAGAAAATAATGCACCAGAGCGATTTTCGGCAAAGCGAATCATCGAAATGCTTAAAGGAGGACAGTTTACAACTGCTCAAATGGCCGCAACGCTGAAACAAATTCCTAAATCGAAAAAAGAAGGCGAATTGGATGAAAAAACAAAAGCTTTCATTGCCTACAATGACTTGACTTTAAACGGCACTGGTTTTGTATCGTGGACAGCTTTTGAGCATCCTACATTGGGAAAAGTGGAAATAGGCGGCGAAAAGGATTATATCACTACTACTCCTTCGTATGAAGATGGACAGAAGTTGATTGCTGCTCAACTTCCTTGGCTATTTCAGATGGTTGAAAAATTGCCACAGCTAAGTATCTTAAAAACGGAAATAGAAACTGTTTCGGACGATGTTTACCGCTTAAATGTGTGGATTCAAAATCAAAATTATCTTCCCTTTCCAACCGCAATGGGTTCTCGAAATGGTCAGCCAGCTCCTGCAGTTCTTCTTTTGGACGGCAAAGATGTTGCCTTTCTTGATGGAAAAGCCAGAACACCCATTGCCAAAGTGGACGGACTAAAATCTGTTAAACTCTCTTTTTTGCTTCAGGCAAAAAAAGGAACCGAACTTGTCTTGAAACTGGAAAGCAAATTTGCCGGTTCTGATCAAGCAAAAATTAGTTTATCCAAATAGCTGAAATAGGTCAAATTGTTCACAGCAAAAAAAAACGAAACAATGAAAAAATACATATCAAAATATATCTTTTTATATCTTTTGCTTTCTGCATTCTTTGTAGGAAATGCAATTGCACAAAAAACGCAAATCCCACTTCGATTTGATAAATATTACACTTACGGAGAGGTTGTGGAGGCCGTAAAAGCACTCAATCTGGCTTATCCCGATCTAACAAAAGCCGTAGTAGTTGGCAAAAGTGAAGAAAATCGCGAAATTTGGGCTTTGGAAATCAACAATCCCAAAACTGGAAAGGCGGAAGAAAAACCCGGCGTGTATGTAGATGCAAATATTCATGGAAATGAAATTCAAGCCGGTGAAGTAGCCTTGTATTTTGCCGATTATCTTCTGAAAAATTATGGAAAACTGAAAGATGTTACCGATGTTGTCGATCGCAATGCCTATTACATTATCCCTGTTGTAAATGTGGATGGACGTTATCATTTTATGACAGATGGAAATAGCATGAATAGCAACCGTTCACTGCGTATTTCGCGCGACGATGACAAAGATGGTTTGTTCGACGAAGATATGTACGACGATTTGAATGGCGATGGAAATATCACCCAAATGCGTAAAAAAGTGGAAGGCGGAAATTACAGACTCGATGCCGAAGATCAGCGAATAATGGTTCGTATCAAAGATGGAGAAAAAGGCAATTATGTGTTGTTGGGACAAGAAGGAATCGACAACGACAACGACGGAAAAATAAACGAAGACACCGAAGGTTTTGTTGACCCAAATCGAAACTGGGGTTCCAACTGGCAACCGAATTATGTTCAAAGAGGTGCCGGCGATTTTCCATTTTCAGCAGTTGGATTGAAATCCATTGCCGATTATATTGGCAAACATGAAAATATCATCATTATCTACGCTTTTCACAACAATGGAGGAATGTATTTGCGCGGCCCAAGTACCAAAGAAGGAGAACCTTTAAATGCTGCAGATATTGCCGTTTATGATGTCTTAGGCAAGAACGCCGAAAAAATAGTTCCGGGCTATCGTTATCTTGTGTCATGGAAAGATTTGTATGCTACCTATGGCGATTTTACCGATTTTACCTACGATGCTTTTGGCGCTTATGGTTTTGTGGGCGAATTGTTTCAACGCGAAACCGAAACCTACACCAAAGAGGCTAAAAAAGAGCAAGGCGAAGAAAGTGGATTTGGTCGTGGCGAAAACTATCCACGCGAACGTGAGCTCTTGGATTTTAACGATCACTTGGCTCATGGAAGTTTGTTTGCCGACTGGAAACCATTCAAACATCCTGTATATGGCGATATCGAAATTGGCGGTTGGGTGAAGTACAGCTCGCGCATGCCACATACATTTATGCTGCCCGATCTCGTTCACCGCAATGCGTCCGCTGTGATCTATGCGGCTTCGCAAACACCAGATGTAAGCATGGAAATATTTAAAACGGAGAAAATAGGCAATAATTTGAATCGCATTTATGTTCGCTTGCGAAACAGTCGTGCCATTTCCTCCATGACCGCCCAGGCCGCTAAAGAGAAATTGTATCCACAAGATATGCTTAAACTAAAAGGAGCAAAAGTGGTTGCCGGAGGTAAATTAATCAATCAATATACCGCCGAAATTCAGTTCAAAGAGTATAAACCGGAAGTTCAATTTTTAACTGTTCCGGGATATTCCACTGTTGAATATGCTTTTATTGTAGAAGGAAAAGGTACAATCGAAATAAGCTACGAATCGCGTAAAGCCAAAGATGTGAAGCAGCAAATGAAGCTTTAATTTTAATTGGCATACAAGCACAAGAAGGCCAGACTGGAAAATTTTTCTAGTCTGGCCTTCTGCGTTTCGCTCTGGGCTGAATTTCCTGCTTTTAGATTTTTCCTAGCTAAAATACTTCTTTTTTAAAATAATGCCTATATTTGCAGCCCTTTAAAATAAGTTAAACAGAATTGATTTTTAATCCTTTAATAGTCAAAATTTATCAATGAATATTACAAAAGAGAGCACTAGCAATTTAACAGCACTGATTACTGTTGAGATTAATGAAAACGATTATTCCGAGAAGGTAAAAAAATCCCTCGACGATTATAGAAGAAAGGCCAATATTCCGGGATTTAGAAAAGGAAAAGTTCCATTTGGAATCGTAAACAAAATGTACGGAAAATCGGTATTGGGTGAAGAAGTGAATAAATTGCTTTCGCAAAAACTGAACGAATACATTGTCGAAAATAAGCTGAACTTGCTTGGAAATCCATTGCCAAGTCTGGAAAATCAAGATAAAGCCGATTTGGAAAACGATAAAGATTTTGTGTTCTATTTTGATATAGCTCTAGCACCTGAAATCAATCTAGACCTCAACGAAAAAATAAATACCGATTATTTCGAAATCGAAGTGAACGATAAAATGATCGACGATTATATCTTAGACATTCAAAGTCGCTTTGGCTCTCATTCCCATCCCGAAACAGTGGCTGATGGAACTGAAGTTAGTGCCGAATTTGTTCAATTGGATGCGGAAGGAAATCAGCTCGAAGGCGGCATTGCGCACAAAGGAAAATTTAAAATCGACGACATTAAATTAAAAACCATTACCAAAAATATAGTTGGCCTTTCCAAAGGCGAAAAAGTGGTTTTTGACCCGATGAAAGCATTTAAAGATGCCGATAAAGTGGCTTCATTATTGGCTGTAACCAAAGAAATGGTCGAAGACTTAGAAGCTGAATTTGAAGTAGAAATCACTGAAATTCATCAAACTGAGCCTGCTCAAGTAAATGAGGATTTGTTTAAAAAAGCCTATCCAAGCAGCGAAATAAATACCGAAGCCGATTTTAGAGCTAAAATAAAACAAGATGCTTCCCGTGAATTTGAAAAAGAAAGCGATAAATTATTTCTCTCCCAAACCGTAGATTTGCTTATCGAAAAGGCAAACATTCAAATACCGGCCGATTTTATGAAACGTTGGGTTGTGGCCAATAATGAAGGCAAACTTTCCATCGAACAACTTGATACAGAATGGGAAAGCTACGAAAATTCGCTCAAATGGCAATTGTTGCAAGATAAGTTGTTCAAAGAAAACAACATCAAAGTAGAAGCTGCCGAAGTACGCGAACACATCAAAGGTTTTATTGGAGGTCAATATTTTGGCGGACAAACCGACAATGAGGTGTTAATGAATCAGTTAGATAGTATTGTCGATTCTGTGATGAAAAATCAAGAGGAAGTAAACAAAATATATGATCAGCTTTACGACAAAAAATTGCTCGAATTACTAAAAGAAAAATTATCTTTAAAGCATCAATCCATTGCATTGGATGACTTTATTCAAAAAGCCAGTAAACCAGCTAAAGTCTAAAAATTATGAACAACGAATTTAGAAAATACGCCACAAAACACGCCGGTATCAGTTCGCTTACACTCGATCGATACACTTCTATGGTGCAGAATTATATTTCGCCAACGATTATTGAAGAACGCCAACTGAACGTAGCTCAGATGGATGTTTTTTCTCGATTGATGATGGACAGAATCATCTTTTTGGGAGTTCCAATCGATGATTATGTTTCAAACATTATTCAAGCTCAATTGTTGTTTTTGGAAAGTGCCGATTCCGAAAAAGACATTCAAATCTATTTGAATACTCCGGGCGGATCTGTTTATGCAGGTCTGGGCATTTATGATACTATGCAATACATAAACCCAAAAGTAGCAACCATTTGTACCGGAATGGCCGCTTCAATGGGCGCCGTATTATTATGTGCCGGCGCCGAAGGGAAAAGAACAGCCTTAAAGCATTCGCGTGTTTTGATTCATCAGCCTATGGGCGGTGCATCCGGACAAGCATCTGATATCGAAATTACCGCACGCGAAATTATGAAGCTGAAGAAAGAACTGTATGAAATTATTGCCGAGCATAGCAAACAATCTATGAAAAAGATTGAAAAAGATGCAGATCGCGATTATTGGATGACAGCCATCGAAGCCAAAGAATATGGAATGATTGATGAGGTTTTGATTGCCTCAAAATAAGAATTAAAAAAAATTTAACTGCCTTGAGATCAATCATCTCAAGATAGTTTTTTTATAGAAAAAATAAATGTCGAAAAGAAGTATTAGCAGCACCTGTTCGTTTTGCGGAAAACCGAGGGCGGATGTGCAAATTTTGATAGCCGGATTCAATGCACATATCTGCGATTCTTGTGTGGAACAAGCTCATCTAATTGTTCGCGAAGAACTAAAGTCGCAAAAAGGCAAAGCTGACTTTACTGATAGCCAATTGTTGAAGCCTGTTGAAATAAAAGCTCATCTGGATGAATATGTAATTGGTCAGGATGCAGCCAAACGAATGCTTTCCGTTGCTGTGTATAATCATTACAAGAGAATCATGCAGCCTGAAAGCAAGAAATTTGCTGATGTGGAAATCGAAAAATCCAATCTGATCATTGTGGGTGAAACCGGAACAGGAAAAACTTTGTTGGCCAGAACAATTGCTCGGATTTTACACGTTCCATTTGCTATTGTAGATGCTACCGTTCTTACCGAAGCCGGCTATGTGGGCGAAGACGTTGAAAGTATATTGTCAAAACTTTTGCAAGCAGCCGATTTTGATGTAAAAGCAGCCGAACGTGGAATTATTTTTATTGATGAGTTGGATAAAATTGCACGAAAAAGCGACAATCCAAGCATTACACGCGATGTTTCGGGCGAAGGTGTTCAACAAGCACTTCTAAAACTGCTCGAAGGAACAATCGTGAATGTTCCACCTCAAGGCGGACGAAAACATCCCGAGCAAAAAATGATACAAGTAGATACGACCAATATCCTCTTTATTGCTGGTGGTGCATTTGATGGCATTGAACGGAAAATTGGCTCTCGATTGAAAGCCAATATGTTGGGATATGGTGCTAAGAAAGATTTTGGAAAAATCGACAAAAATAACCTTTTGCAATACATCAGCCCAGCCGATCTAAAAGCCTTTGGATTGATTCCCGAAATTGTGGGCCGCTTGCCCATAGTTACTTATCTCGAACCGCTCGACGAAATAGCTTTGAGACGTATTCTGATCGAGCCCAAGAATGCTTTGATTAAACAATACGCCAAATTGTTTGACATGGATGATATTCAACTCGAATTTCAAGACAGTGCCATCGATTTTGTAGTTGAAAAAGCAATGATATCTAAAATTGGCGCCAGAGGTTTACGATCCATCATGGAAGCCATCATGACCGATGCCATGTTTGAATTTCCATCCGATAAAAGTATGAAGAAGCTAAAAATTGATAAGAAATATGCCGAATCAAAATGCCGCAAAAATAATTTGACCGATCAAAAAGTGGCCTAAATTCTTAAATTCATTGATTTTCTGATTTAGCAAGACGCTTTAATCCTATTTTTGTAGTCAGATTGCTTAGGAAATGAAAAATTATTTCTTCACATTGGTTTTTGCTTTTGCTGTTTTGGTACTTCATGCACAAAAAACGCAATCGCTCATCGTTAAAATTGATCCGATAACAGGCGACACCATCTATATTAAGCACCTTAATGAATTGGAAGTGCTTCCAAAGTTTAAGAATGCGCGTCAGTCGCGTCGCTACGATCGCTTAACGCTGAATGTAAAAAAAGTATATCCTTATGCTCAAATTGCAAAAGCCAAAATGCAGGAATACGAACAAATTTTGCAGAACACTCCAAATTCGGTTGCTCAACGGAAAATAATGAAACAAATTGAAGATGAAATTTATGCACAATGGGGCGATAAATTAAAAGATCTCACCTATTCCCAAGGCGGAATTTTGCTTAAATTGATCGATCGGGAAACCGGCGAATCGTCCTATGAGCTTGTTCAGGAATTTAGAGGAAAACTGAGAGCGTTTTTTTATCAATCTTTTGCCCGCGTTTTTGGATTCAATCTGAAAGAACGTTATGATCCAAAAGGCAAAGATCAACAGATAGAATACATTGTTAGGCTTATAGAAACCAATCGATTATAAATCCAAAATATTCGAAAGTTCCTCGTAATTGAATGGCTTTCTGAGCATTCCGTTCATTCCTGCTATTTTGCACTTTTCGCGGATGCCCAAATAATCTTCTGCCGTTAAAGCAACAATTTTAGGAGCTATTTCGGTACTCAATTCCAAATCGATGCCACGCATGGCTTCACAAACCTGAAAACCATCCATTTCGGGCATTTTCAAATCCATCAGTACCAAATCGTATTTTTCTCGGCGATATTTGCTGATGGCATCTTTGCCCGATCTTGAAACATCTATATTATAGCCCAGCCTATTCAAACTTGTGGTCGCAATTTTTTCGTTGATTAAGTTGTCTTCTACAAGCAATATTTTATAGTTTTTGTTGACAGTTTTCAAATCTTTTCCCTTGCTTTCTTTGAACTTCGCCGGAATTACCGAACCAATTTCATTGGCCAGATGAACGAGTTTAACAGGTTTGTTCAAATAGCCAGAATAGCCAACCTCTTTCAAATTTTTGAGTGGAAATAAGCTGGCTGTGGTAGAAACCAAAATCAATTCCGATCGGCTTAGCTGACTTGTTCCTCTGAGCTTATTGATGACAAAGCTGTCCAATGTATCGCGGTATTCTCTGTCGAGCAGAATGATATCGTAATAGGTGGATTCTGAACTTGTATCACTAAAATAACTGTAGGCTTCCGACGGATTCGAAAATTCTTTTGCGGTAATACTCAGATTGTGCAGATATTTCATCATTATTTTTCGACTGATCTCATGGGATTCGATGAGTACAACTTGCAATCCCGGAAATGAAATGTTTAGATCGCCCCTTGTCATGTCTAAGCGAGTGGTCGTCTTCTGTAATTTAGCCGTAAACCAAAACGAACTTCCTTCGCCTTCTGTGCTGTTAAAGCCCATTTCTCCATTCATCAACTCACAAATTTTTCGCGAAACGGCCAAAGTGATGCCAGGTTCGTTCGAATCTAAAAACCGAAGCCTGTCCATGCGTGTAATGGTATTGTACAATGCTTTTTGCTTGGCCATACTCATCCCGATGCCGGTGTCATCCACCTTGAATTTTATAATTATTTCATCGATGGCATTCTCTACTCGCTCTACAAAAATGACAATCTGCCCAGTTTCGGTGTAGCGAATTGCATTGTTAATCATATTCAAAAGAATTTCTTTGATTCGAACTGGATCACCCATAAGTGTGTGCGGAATCTTAGGCTCTACATAAATAGCCAATTCCAAATGCTTTTTGATGATATCATTCGTAACCAAATCGCCCACGCCATAAATGACATCGTGTATATTAAATGGGACTTCGTCCAATTCAATATCGTCTGAAGCCAATCTGCTTCGGTCGAGCAAATTATTGACAACCGTGAGCAAATTGTTGGAAGAGATCACCAAGTCATCCATGTATTCATTCTGTTCCTTGGTGATATTCGTCTTTTTCAATAAATCAATCAAGCCAACAATGCCATTCATGGGTGTTCGAATGTTGTGCGAAATAGAAGACCAAAATTCGGATTTGCTCAGATTAAGACTGTTTATGGTTGTATTGCTGTTAAGTTTATACCTTTTAACCTTGCGTTGAAGAAATAAAACTATCACACCAAGTACTGCAATAATGAGAATCAAAACAATCAAAAGAATACGCAAATTTTCTATCATACTAAATGGAACTTTTTCAGTTAGTTAAATTACTACTTATTAACAACAAGCAGAAACGATCAGATTTCATTTTATTAACAATCCAAATTGAATAAGTAGTTCGTTCAAAGGCGTTCATTTGTTTGTTTTCTTTCTGATTTTGAGCTTTTTTGATTTGAAAACGTTTCATAATCAGTTGAAAAATTCCCAAAAAAGGCCGATTAATTAAAAATATTTTTCAGGAAATATTTGTAATTTTGCTCCTCAAAAACTGGATGCGAATCGAGGTCATTTTCTCTTATCAGCGTTCGGGTAATTGATTGTTTTTTATTATTTAAATTTGATAATCATATATTTACAAAATAAAATTTAATAAAATGGCTAAAGACAAAAATCAAAAAAGCGTTTATCTTTTCGGTGACAAAAAAGCCGATGGAAATGCGAAAATGAAAAATTTATTAGGCGGAAAAGGAGCAAACCTCGCCGAAATGAATTTAATTGGTGTTCCGGTTCCTCCGGGTTTCACTATTACCACCGAAGTTTGTACGGCTTACAACGAAAAAGGGAAAGAATACGCAATTGATCAAATCAAAGAAGAAGTCGAAAATGCAGTAAAAGCTGTTGAGGAAATGATGGGCTCCAAATTTGGAGATAAAGAAAATCCTTGTTTATTGTCTGTTCGCTCCGGCGCTCGTGCTTCTATGCCGGGCATGATGGACACCGTTTTGAATTTAGGTTTGAATGATGCCGCTGTGGCTGGAATCGCAAAAAAATCTGGAAACGACCGTTTTGCATGGGATTCATATCGTCGCTTTGTTCAAATGTATGGCGATGTGGTGATGGGTTTGAAACCCGAATCGAAAGAAGATATTGATCCTTTTGAAGAAATTATCGAACATCTGAAAAAAGAAAGAGGCATCCTCGACGATTCTGATTTGAGCGTGGACGATTTCAAGACTTTAGTTGCTCGATTCAAAGCCGCTGTAAAAGAAAAAACCGGTAAAGATTTTCCAGACGATCCATGGGAACAATTGTGGGGTTCTGTCATGGCGGTTTTTGATAGCTGGATGAATCCACGTGCCATCTATTACCGCAAATTAAACGATATTCCTGCCGAATGGGGAACCGCCGTAAATGTGCAAGCCATGGTATTTGGTAATATGGGACGCAATTCAGCTACAGGAGTTGCTTTTTCGCGAGATGCCGGTACAGGCGAGAATATCTTTAATGGCGAATATTTAATTGATGCTCAAGGCGAAGATGTTGTGGCTGGAATTCGTACTCCTCAGCAAATCACCCTTGAAGGCTCCAAACGTTGGGCCATTTTAGCCGGCGTTACAGAAAAAGAAAGAGCTGCAAAATTCCCTTCACTGGAAGAAACCATGCCTTCGCTTTACAAAGAGCTTGATCAAATTCAAAATGATTTGGAATTGCATTACCGCGATATGCAAGATCTTGAATTTACCATTCAGGACGGAAAATTGTGGATGTTGCAAACACGCAACGGAAAAAGAACCGGTGCTGCCATGGTGAAAATTGCCATGGATATGCTTCAGGAAGGATTGATTTCGGAAGAAGAAGCTCTCTTGCGCGTAGAACCAAATAAATTGGACGAATTATTACACAATGTATTCGATCAGAATGCCATTGCTTTGGCAAATGTTGTTTCGAAAGGTTTGCCTGCTTCGCCAGGTGCTGCTACCGGCCAAATTGTTTTCTTTGCCGACGAATGTGAAAAATATCCAAATAGTATTTTAGTTCGCATCGAAACTTCTCCCGAAGATTTAGAAGGAATGAATATCGCCAATGGTATTTTAACTGCTCGTGGCGGAATGACTTCGCACGCTGCTGTTGTGGCCAGAGGAATGGGAAAATGTTGCGTTTCCGGTGCCGGAAGTGCTCTTATCAACTACAAAACCAGAACATTAACCGCTGGCAACAAAACATTTGTTGAAGGCGATTGGATTTCATTGAATGGCTCGACGGGTGAAGTGTATGAAGGAAAAATTGATACCATCAAGCCTGAATTGAGTGGCGATTTTGGCGATTTGATGACTTTGGCTGATAAACATGCTGTGATGTTGGTTCGAACAAATGCAGATACACCTCACGATTCAAAAGTGGCACGCGATTTTGGTGCTCAAGGAATTGGTTTATGTCGTACCGAACACATGTTCTTTGAAGAAGAAAAAATTCGTCCAATGCGTGAAATGATTCTTGCCGACGATGAAATTGGTCGTCGTGCCGCGCTCGAAAAATTGTTGCCACTTCAACGTACCGACTTTGAAGGAATTTTTGGTGCCATGCACGATCTTCCCGTAACGGTTCGCTTACTCGATCCACCATTGCACGAATTTGTTCCTCACGAAGATGCAAATCAAAAAGAAATGGCAAAAGAAATGGGTATTACAGTTGAAGCAATCAAACAAAAAGTTGAAGATCTTCACGAATTTAACCCAATGCTTGGTCATCGTGGTTGTCGCTTAGGAAATACCTATCCTGAGATTACCGAAATGCAAGCTCGCGCAATTATCGAAGCTTGTCTTAATTTGAAGGAAAAAGGCATTACAACTTATCCTGAAATTATGGTTCCTTTAACAGGAACTAAAGCAGAAATGAAAATGCAAGAAGTTATTGTTCGCAAAACCGTTGAGAAAGTATTTGAAGAAAGAAATGATAGTATCAAGTATATGGTTGGTACTATGATTGAAGTTCCTCGTGCGGCCCTTACAGCAGACGAAATGGCCGAATCGGCCGAATTTTTCTCTTTTGGAACCAACGATTTGACCCAAATGACTTTTGGCTATTCGCGCGATGATGCCGGCAAATTCTTACCCGTATATCTTGATAAAGGAATCTTAGAAAACGATCCTTTCCAAGTGTTGGATAGAGTAGGTGTTGGTAGTTTGATGAAAATTGCTGTCGAAAAAGGCCGCAAAACCCGACCAAATATTAAAATCGGTATTTGTGGCGAACACGGCGGAGAGCCAAGCTCAGTTGAATTTTGCAATACGCTTGGGTTCAATTATGTAAGCTGTTCGCCTTTTCGTGTACCAATTGCTCGCCTCGCTGCAGCTCAAGCCAATATCAAACAAGGCGCTTGGGATAAAGACAAAGCTAGCGAACAATTAAAAGACAGTGCCAAAAATGTGGGCGATGTCTTAGGTGCTGAGTTTAATGAGTTGGAGAAAGAAGCCAAGAAAGCGGCGAAAGTAATCCGGAAGCAAGCAGAAAAAGAAATAAAACGCTTACAATCCGATGCCAAAGACGTTCTGAAAAAACTCAAAAAAGAATTGAAAAACTTTAAAAGATAAATTTTATCATTCTTGTTTGAAAGGGATTGCATTCGCAATCCCTTTCTTTTTTCTGCGCATCAAAACTACCTGAGATTGACTCATTTAGATTGCATTCACAATCCCTCTCTTTTTTACCTTTGAATATGAATAAAAAATCAATCGCTTTGGTCTTGTCCAGTGGAGGTGCCCGAGGCATTGCTCACATTGGCGTAATTGCAGAATTGGAAAGGCGCGGCTATCAAATTTCGGCTGTGTCTGGAACTTCAATGGGCGCGTTGGTTGGCGGTTTGTATGCCTCTGGAAGCTTAGGCTTGTATAAAGAATGGTTGCTCTCGTTAGACCGGATGGACGTATTCAGTTTAGTGGATTTTACGATTCGCGCAAATGGCTTGGTGAAAGGCGAAAAAGTGCTACGCGAAATGAAAAAAATTATTCCGGATAAAAAAATAGAAGATTTTGTTTTGCCTTTTGCTGCCGTTGCTACCGATATTACAAATGGTCAGGAAGTCGTTTTCAAAGAAGGAAGTTTATACGATGCCATAAGAGCATCCATTTCTATCCCAACTGTTTTTATTCCTTTCGAAAACAAAGGAATACAAATGGTGGATGGTGGCGTATTGAATCCCATTCCGATAAATCATGTGGAAAGAAAACCGCAGGATATTTTAGTTGTTGTGGATGTAAACGCTCATATTCCCTATTTTTCAAAAACGAACAAATTGGAATTGGCCGAAGAGAAAAAACTAAAAAACGACCATCGATTTAAAAAATATATCTATTTGCTTTCAGGCAAGATAAATTCCTTTGTTCCAAAAAACGAAAAGGATAAATTGGGCTATTTCAACTTGATAAATAAAACGATGAGTTTGATGGTGCATCAATTATCTCTGATGGCCATCGAAAAAGGAAAGCCCGATTTATTGATCAATATCCCCCATCAATCGTTTGGTATTTTTGATTTTTACAAGGCGGCTGCCATTATAAAAATGGGTGAAGAAATTGCAGCCAAAGCCTTGGATGAGTATGAGAAACAAGAATGATTTGATGATTCTTCGAATTCCATAAACCTGATTGACAATCCTCTTTTGTGCTTAGTTTGATTGAATCACGCTTAGCAAAGTTTGTGCTTTTGCTTCGGTTTCCAACCATTCTTTTTCCAATTCCGAATCGCGTGTAATGCCGCCGCCTACATACAATGCATAATATTCGGGCAAAATTTGCATACATCTTAGATTTACGAAAAAGCGGAGTGAATCGGAGTGAATAGGACCAAGAAAGCCGGTGTAATATTTTCTACGATGGGTTTCTGTTTTCTCAATTCTGCTTTTTGCAGCTTCAAGCGGAATTCCGCAAACGGCAGGTGTTGGATGTAATTTCTTTATCAAATCGAAGGCCAAAGTCCGATCAACATCTTTTTGAATGCGAAAATCGGTTCGTAGATGAGCAAGATTTCCTGCCTGAACGCTATAGGTTTCGGTTTGCTCAAAACCATTCTTTCCTACACGAGATTGAAGAATGGCGCTGACATAATCGGCCACATAGGCTTGCTCTTTTTGCTCTTTCGAATTCCAAACCAAATTGGCTAATTCCCGATTGGCAAGTGTTTGTGTTCCGGCAAGGGCCATTGTTCGGATTTCATTTTCTTTTTGCTCAAGCAAAAGTTCGGGACTGGCTCCCATCCAAAGCTCTCCGGTATTGAGATGAATAAAATAAGTGAAAGCTTGAGGATATGTTTTGGAAAGTCGAGCAAATAGTTCAAATAAAGTTTCTTTGTTTCTTTGTTTCGACACAATCTTCGATAAGATAACTTTATCAATTTGTTCTGTTTCCAAATCTTGCATTAGCTTGGAAAAGGAATCGGAATATTTAATTTTTGAGGTCGATGGAATTTCCGGATGCTGGATATATTGAATTCGATCAGGAAGTTGCAAGAGGAATTCTTCCTGCTGTTGCAAGTCGGAGCTGTCGTCGATTATTTCATTTGCCGTCAAAAACCAAATGGGAGTTTCTTTATTTGTCTGAAAAGGGGCAAATACAAATCCTTTTTTTTTGTTCGAAAAGAGATAGTTTAAATCCGAAAAAGACTCGGGCAAATAAGAGATATACGTTTTTGCATTCGGCTGTCCGGGCAATCGAAATCGAACAAAAGCAATTCCTTTCCGCATCAACAGCTCGTGAAAACTTTCTAGATCGCTCGTCATTATTTATATAGAATAAAATTTGAAAGACGTGCCGTAGAAACCAAATCGCCCGTTTGGTCGGTAATCTGAATATCCCAAATATGTGTATTTTTTCCCACATGAATTGTTCGGGCTTCGGCAAAAACCCATCCTTCTCTCACCGCTTTTACATGATTTGCCGAAATTCCTGCACCTCGAACATCAGCATTTTTTCCAATTACCAAGATTGCCGAGCCAATGCTTCCAATTGTTTCGGCCAAGGCCACACTGGCACCGCCATGCAATATTCCGTAGGGCTGACGCGTGCGTTCATCAACCGGCATTTTCGCTTTGATAAAATTTGGTTCAACAACTAAATATTCTATCCCAAGCACTTCGATCATAGTGCCTTTGCTCGTTTCGTTCATTTGCTCGATTGTGATTTTCATAATCTAATTTAGGTTTTGTACAAAAATAAACTTAACCAACGAAATGACGCTAATGTTTTTATAAAAATGTACTTTTACCAAAAATACAAATGAGTCCCGAAGAAAAAAATCAAATTGGCGTGCTGATAGAAGCCAAACTCGTCAAATTGGAAGCTCAAATTGCTGATTTGAAAGAACTAACACGTCCAATAGAACCTGATTGCGCCATTGGTACTGTAAGCCGTATGGATGCCATCAACAATAAAAGTGTGAACGAATCTACATTGAGAAAAAAAATTGTGCAACAAAATGCTTTACAACATGCTCTTACAATCCTTTATACCGACGAATTTGATCGATGTGTTGTTTGCGGACATCCCATTCCTTCGGCTCGATTGCTGCTCATGCCCGATAGCCGGAAATGCGTTCGTTGTGCGAGTTTGAAAATCTGATATTTCTTGATGAACTTCCTTGTAGATTTAAGCGGCTTTGTTAACTTTGTTCGGTCTAAAACAATCTCATTTTGAAAAAATCAATGCGTCTGCTATTTCTGGTTTTACTATTCGCGATTTTTTCTTCTTGTTTGAAAAATGAAATTTGTGTGCCGCTCGATATTCGTGTAAAAGCAAACATTTACACCATAGAAACAGTAAATCAAGATCAATTCCTCTTGACCCATAAACTGGATATTGATACGCTTTATGCGATTGGAATAGCCGAAAAGTTTATTGTTTTGAATGAAAGTGAGCTTAGTGAATTCTATCTGCCTTTGGATAATGCGCATGACCAAAGCAGCTTTGTTTTGAATGTAGGCGGATTGAAAGACACCATTCGAATCGAGTATAACAAAGAACTTTTGTTGAATTCAATAAAATGTGGCGTTTATTACCGTTATTCCATTACCAATCTTAGTTATACTACTCACCTTCTTAAAGAAATACGTATTCTTAACCCCGAAATTGATGTCGTTTCAACTGAAAATATTCAAGTGGTCTATTAGTTTAATTATGCTAATTCCATTGTCTGTTTTGGCTCAACAAAGTCAGGATAGTTTGCTCGATATGCGACTTAAAAAATCGGAGACAATCGAACCGGCAGAGCGGACGAAGAAATCTGTGGCTTTTCAGGAACGCGATTTAAAATTTGGTTGGGATCTGAGCAATTTGCTCATTGGTGCCATATCGCCAAAGCGCACTGGACTTGATTTTTCTGTGGATTATACACTGAAAGAAAATTTATATGGAATAGGAGAGTTTGGACAAAACTACTATGAAGAAGCGAGCAGCATGCTGAATTACATATCCAAAGGAAAGTATTTTCGGGTAGGTATCGACTACGATTTGCGCAAGGACAATAAAGACCTGAGCAGGGATATGTTTTATATTGGAGCACGCTATGGTTTTTCCGTTTTTGACCAAACGCTCGAAAATTACCAAATCACTTCCGGCTTTTGGCCTTCGGTTTTAGTAGAAAATATTCAATTTGCCAATCAAGCGCATTGGATTGAAGCTTTGAGTGGATTTAAAGTGGAAATATTGAAAAATATCTATTTGGGCTTAGGTTTTCGAGTCAAATTATTGCTTTTTCAGACCGGTGATCCGAATGCCAAACCGGCTCCCTTTATTCCCGGCTATGGCAAAAATTCGGGGACATTGGTGGTAGGTTTCAATTACAATGTCTATTACAATCTTCCAATGAATTATACCAAAAAATCGTCGAATCGTGCAAAATAAAACACTTTTTTTTAAGTCTTGGCTTTGGTTGATTTTGTTGCTCAACGACCCTTTTGTGGTACAGAGCCAGACAGCCGATTTTTCCAAAGACGTAGGTTTTGGAGTCAAGTCGGGCGTAAGTTTTAGCAGTTTGGTTGTGAGTATTCCTTTGCAATCGGAAAAAGGTTTCTTTGAACCCACCTATGGTTTGATATTCAGTTATATCGACAAGAAAATAGTCGGCATTCAGTTGGAAGTCAATTACATTACAAAAACCTGGGAAGAAAATCCTATAGTCGATTATCGTTTCAAATCCAAATTGAATTACATCGAAATACCGATGTTTACAACGCTTCACTTTGGGAATAAACTAAAATTTTTAGTCAATTTTGGGCCATATCTTGCCATTTTGTTGAAGGAACAAACAAGCCACAATATTGCCGAAGCTTCAGATTATTTTCCTTATTACGAAAACAGAGTCGCTCGCAAAGGAGATTTTGGAATGTTGGGTGGCGCGGGTTTACGCTATCACTCAAAGTTTGGATTGCTTCAAGCCGAAGCACGCTATACTTACGGATTTCAAAACTTATACGATTCCACCACAGCAAAATTGGATTATTCAAACATGCAAACATTTGGATTCTTTGTGAGTTATCAATTTTCTTTTGCAAATGGCCATTAATACATCTATTCTCCTGTTCGATCTCGACGGAACGCTGACAGATCCAAAAGAAGGTATTCTCAATTCTATTCAGTATGCCTTGAAAAAAAAAGGAATTCATGAAGCTAAACCTGACGAACTAAGCTGTTTCATTGGTCCGCCTTTGCATCTTTCGTTTCAAAAAAGATATCATTTGTCTGAGTTGGAAGCCTTTGAAATGGTTGGGCTTTTCGCGAATATTTTGCCGAAAAGGGAATTTACGAAAACAGCATTTATCCCGGGGTTTTTGAGCTTTTGCGCGAGTTGAAAAATAGAAGAAAGACATTGGCGCTTGCCACTTCAAAACCTACTCATTTTGCCAAACAAGTGATTGATTATTTTCGGATTGCATCTTTTTTTGATTTTATCGCTGGGGCCAATATCGATGGGAGCAGGACTGATAAAAAAGAAGTTGTGGCCTTTGCGCTTGAACTCACGGGAAACAAACCAAAAAACGAATATCTAATGATTGGCGATCGTGAACACGATGTGCGAGGCGCTCATTTTCATTCTGTAGAGGCTTGTTGGGTGAACTATGGCTATGGCGATGAAAAAATTGTCCTGCTCGAAAAACCTGAATTTATTTGCCATTCAGTGTCCGAATTGGCTGAACTATTGCTGAGTTGAAGCCGTATTTCAATAAATATAAAAAAAAGCGAAAAGATATTTTCTTTTCGCTTTTTTTATCTCTCAATGAAATCCTTTAATCGAGCAATAAAGCATTGAACAAAAATTTGTAAACACCGCTTGTCGATGATCTGAATTGTGGACTAAACGAGAAAAAAACCATTTGTCCTTTGCCCTTTTGTACCCAAACAGCAGCAGGCAATTTGGCCAACAATTCTTCGTTTTTCATAAAGCCGCTTGGGCATATATTTTCTTTAGGAAACGAAGCAATCACTCTTCTGTCCATTTCGAAACCCGGTTGTGATGTCTGGAAAACAGGATTTCCTCTATAAAATACATTCGCTGTTTCCTCCAAACCGTAGCTTACAGGCTCGTTTGTATTCACTTTTACAGTAGCCAAACTGCCGGCTACATACAATCCTTTTTTCTCAAGCTGATTGGCAATATTGAAGATGGGCAAACTAAATTCTTCTTCCTCCTTGCCAATGGTAATTTTCATCGGATCCATAAACAAATCGGTCGAATTTCCCCAACTAACAATATTTCCGCCATTGTTTACAAATTCCATAATGCGCTTCAATCCTTCTTTTCCCATTCCTTTTGCATATTCAGGAGGCAAACTGCTGGGCGTGTATGCCCCGGAAGAATTTTTGCTTTTTCCTTCGAGCAAAATATCTTTCGACGAGGAAGGGAAAACCAATACATCAAAACTTGATAAATCCAAGGTTTTTAACTCGTCGGGGCGAATAAGTTGAAATGGAATATGGTGTTCGTCCAATACATAGCGTGTCCAGCCTGCGTCCATATCGTGATTCCATGTTTCGATAAAACCTATTTTTGGTGTCGAAATTTGCTTCATCCCATCCATTTTTGCAGACGAATACTGAGCAATTACTTGGTTGTCGGTCAGTGTTTTTTGGAGGAGCGTTTTGTTTTTAAGATTTATTTTTACGACAAAACTTCCTTTTTTAGCGAGTGCGATGTCTTCATTTAGGCGAAAAACCGCTTGTTCATTTTGAAGTAAGAAAAAGGCAGCAGCAAAGCTTCTGTTTTGTTCAACAGGCAAAATAACATATTCGGCTTTGGCCGGAAATTCTTCTTTTATAGTGATCTTTTCTGTTATGGAAATCAGTTTGCTCGATAAATCAGCAACAGGAATATTTATTTCAAACGATTTTAAGCCCATGTGCAAAGGCAACGACCAAGATGTGATATCATAAGGTTCAATCATTGGTCCGTCTTTGGAATAATGACGAACCGGAAATTCTTGATTTTCCATTACTTCCTTTACAAAAGTGCGAAAAGGCTGGGAAAGTGGCACAACAATTGAGCCTTTGGGGAAAATAGTTTGATTGATAACTACTTGGTCGGCTAAACGACTCAGTTGAATTCCGTGTTCCAGCATCAAATTTACAAATGCAAGCAACTGGCCTTGATCATGTTGTTCGGCCGGAAGAATGTAATAATAAGGTGCTTGAGTAGCTCCTTTATTTACTTCCTTTTTACACAGATTATTCGTAAAACTCAAAATTTCCTTTTTATGAAATGAGGCTGTTTTGAGAATGGATTTGGTCGAAACAAGTTCCATTTGCACAATGTCGTTCAGTGTCCACCAACCGCCCATCCATGGATCGGGCATATTTGCACTGATGGCGTATTCGGCCAATCCTTTTCCACTCACACTCAATTCGTTTGGTTCGATGTAGAGCGACGTTGCATCATCAACGCGAGCGGCCTCGGTTAGAAATGCCATTACATTTTTCCAAAGACATGTTTCTGTTGATCCAGGCCAATAATTGTCGAAAGCGTATCCTTGCGAAATTCCTTTCAAACCAGCTCCGGTCATATCTTTCATCATATTTGTTCCAAACAATCCATTCCAATTCCATAATCCCGGATCAATATTTTCGGCAATAGGATCGTGATTTGGCGGTACAAAATATCGCGGACCCAGAAAACCCATCTGATGCTTTTCTACCATCACTTGAGGAAACCAAGTAGAGCTTGTAATACTGGAAATAGCACGTGTATCCGATTGCGAAAGTGTAATAAAATCGCGGTTGTTGTCATGGCCAACATATTTGTGATACAAACCGGGAAGTGTTGCTCCTTCGTATTTGGTTCCTTTGTATTTCAAATAATTGGCCACAACCATATTCATTCCATCCGGATTGTGATTTGGAACCATCATATAAACCACGTCGTTGAAATAGTGAAGCATATCTTGGTCGGTCGTGGTGGCATAATCAAAGGCAATCAATGAAGCTGCCGTTGTAGGGCCCACTTCGTTGGAATGCATCGACAAAGTGGCCAAAACAAAAACTTTCGCTTTTTCAACAAGCTCATTTTGTTCGTCCAAATTGAGTGAGGAATTGAGCATCAATGTTTTGTTCATCTCCTTCAATTTGTCCAAATTCTTGATATTCTCTTCCGAGGAAATAAATAGAATATACATGGGCAATCCAAAGGGACTTTCGCCAATTTGCTCCATTTTTAGACGAGGCGAATCTTTGTCGAGCAGTTTTAGATAATCGATGAGTTGATTGTAGGTGTACAAATTGCCTTCGCTACCGGGTTGAAAACCAAAAAATTCTTTTGGAGTAGTGAGTTTAATTTCGGTTGGAGCTTGAGCAGAAACGAGGCTCATAATGAGCATCGCTAAAACGAAAATGACGACATACTTTTTTTGCATAATTTAGGTTTATTGATTCTGGTTTAATTGAATTTTGGTTTATGATTTCTGTGCTAAGTTAAAAAAACAATTGTAACTTTAGCTCTCTAATCATTTTTAAACTAATATCAATTATGAAAAAGTTATTATTTTCCTTTCTTATTTTATTTTGTTTCTCAGTCAATCAGGGTTTTAGCCAAAATTTTGTAGAATTGATCGACGGACAAGATGTAGAAGTAGATGGTATGTTGGTAAGCTATAATGCAGTTTTAAAAGAAAGCAAAAAAGAGAGCGACCTGTATCGGATCACAACCACCATTACGAACAAAGCCGGCGATTTTATGCGCATTTTTGATGTTTCGCCCGAATTATTTATCGAAAAACCCGAAAATGCATTGGCTTATTTTCAGTTTACCAATGCCAATGGAAAAGCACTTTCGGCAACAAATGCGTACTTTTATCCTACTCCGATGTATGTTAAAGTGTCGTATAAATGCAAAAAATGTGGCCCGCTTCAGAAAGATGAAGACCCTTACGAGTATTTTACAAAATCAGCGATCGTAGGAACGCAATTTGTTTCGGGTTCCACTTTGAGCAAAGTTTCGAATGTGCGTGTTTCGGAGGGAGAAATTCCAAAAGTACGGGTGATGGTTTATTAGTGCTGAACGAATTAGGAGGCGTTTATTTGTGCAAAAACTGAGATTTAGTTCATAATCAGATTTAAACAGTGTTCTTTGCAAACTGTTTGAAGACCACCTGTTTTAGCTCATTTTCCTTTAACTTAAAAATAAGTATTCATACCTACGGATAAAATCTGCTCGGTCCAATGTCATAGGTTCATGTTTTGCACGAAATTAAGAATTAGTTGAAAGAATTAAAATAGAAATAAAAAAATTGAATTAATCTGATTGGGGTTTTAAAATTGTTTATTTAAAATCCAAGCCCGATCGTAGCCTTTGTAACGGATTTGTTTTATCTGAAGGTTTGCATCGTCCAGATTTGCAAAAGATTGCATGCTAACGCGAAAAGTGCCTGAATTGCTCTGTCCGGCAAGATAGGCCGAATAGCCATCTATCTTGAGCTGGTCGATAAAAGCGAGTGCGCGTTCTTTTTCAACAAAAGAACCGCAAATGATATGGTAATTGCCCGAAATGTTCTCAAATTCCTGATTTTGAACGGCTGTTTCAACTGAAGCTACTTCTTCTTGGCTTGAAATTTCTGCTGTTTCCGAAAGATTTGTGTTGATGGACTCCGTATTGGCGTTTTCAATTTTTTGAGCAGATCCCGTTTCGCTTATGATTGTTTCTTTGGATAAATCATCGTTTTGAAATAGAGTAAATTTCAAATTTTCCAAGAAATTGAAAAAAGAAGTTTGTTGAACTGTAGTATTTTTAACAATTTTTGGAAGGAAAAAGGCTGCTCCAAAAACCAAAGCAATTGGAATAAGAATAGCTGCAATTTTTCTTGCCATTGCTGGATGGAGTGCAATAACTTTGGCGGTTCGCGGCTTTTTCGAAACTTGCTGAACGGGCACTTTTGCATTGAAATCGACACTTCTGTCGATCGTTTTCAGGCTTAAATCTTTAAGTCCAAAAGCATCCGAATTGTAATTGATTTCGTTGTTTGGAAAAAATTCCAGCTTTTCGTGCTGGTTCAAATCCAAGATGCCCAAATGACCAAAGGCAATTTGTTTGCCATCGGCTAAATCGCGCCAGCAATAGGCGGTGAACATTTCTAAAAGTTCGATGGCCGATTTGTAAGAAATATCCAATTTGAGAGCCAAGTGATGAGCGAGTAAACCATCGTTGGTTTTGAGCTGTGCATTGAAAACCAATTTTTTTGTTGGCGGCTGAATGGAATGTTGCCACAAATTGATTTCAGCAGCATGGTAATTGCTTAGGAATGCTCCCAAACCCGGAATGATAACACATTCGTGTTCAGAAACTAATTGTCCTATGTGTGAAGCTATATCCATGACTTTATCGAATGCTCAAAAGTAGGGTTGAATCTGCAATAAATCAAGAATTGTTGGTAAGTTTTAGTAAGTCTTCGGGGGTATCGATGGCAAAAGATTCGAAATGAGTAATTTCTGTTTGAATATTAAATCCATTTTCCAGCCAGCGCAACTGCTCGAGCGATTCCATTTCTTCCAATTTCCCTTTCGGCAATTCACAAATCTGAGTCAATACTGCAGCCCGATAGGCATAAATTCCCAAATGTTTGAAATAAGTGTGGCTGCTTAATGTTTCTTTGTTTCGTGCGAATGGAATTCCAAATCGGCTGAAATAGAGTGCGTTTCCATTGGTTTGCCGCACTACTTTTACACTGTTTGGGTTGTTGAGTTCATCGCTTTTTTCAATTGGTTTTATCAAGGTAGCGATTTCGGTTTCCGTGTTTTTAAACGAACTGCAAAGTTGTTCGATCTGTGCAGGATCAATAAATGGTTCGTCGCCCTGAATATTTACAATCACATCGAAAAATAAATTCTCAAGAGCCAATTTTTGAACCACTTCGTTGCAGCGGTCGGTTCCGGAAGGATGATTTTCGGAGGTCATCATCGCTTTTCCGCCAAAATCGATCACATGATCAAAAATGCGTTGGTCGTCGGTAGCAACAATTACCTGATCAAGACTTTTTGCTTTGGAGGCTTGTTCGTAAACGCGCTGTATCATCGATTTGCCTTGAATTTGGATTAATGGTTTTCCGGGAAAACGACTTGAAGCAAAACGGGACGGAATTACGCCTAAAAATTGCATGAAAAGAGGAATTGAAAATTAAAATAAACCGTGAATTTGCGCATTTATTTTTTCGATCACATTGCCAAGGTCTTCGGGATTTTCGGTAAAGTCGGTGTGGTCCACATCAATGATTAAGAGTTTCCCAATCGTGTATGATTCAATCCACTCTTCATATCTTTCGTTCAGTTTTTTCAAATAATCAATGCGGATAGATTCCTCGTAATCGCGACCACGTTTTTGGATTTGATTTACAAGTGTAGGAACACTTGCCCGGAGATAAATAAGCAAGTCGGGCGCTTGAATAAAAGTACTCATCAATTCGAAAAGTGATAAGTAGTTGTCAAAATCGCGTGTGGTCATCAAATTCATCGAATGAAGATTTGGCGCAAAAATATAAGCATCTTCATAAATGGTTCTGTCTTGAATAATTGTTTTTGTACTCTTTCTGATATCCACCACTTGGCGAAAGCGACTATTTAGAAAATACACTTGTAGATTGAACGACCATCGTTTCATATCTTCATAAAAACTATCCAAATACGGATTGTCTTCAACACTTTCAAAAAGGGCTTTCCATCCCATTTGTTTGGCTAAAAGTCCTGTAAGCGTAGTTTTTCCCGATCCAATATTCCCTGCTATTGCAATGTGCATAATGTATTTTTTTATTTGAAAAATTATTCGGGAAATCCTCCCTTCTCTGTTTTAGCTGTTTATCTTGACAATGCTCTTTCTTTCGAAAGGAGTTCAAAACCTAACAAAGGTAAAAGATAAATTTATCTATTTTAAAAAGAAAAACAGAATCTATTAACTATACACTTTTATTTGTACACGATAAAATTTACAAATCATTGAAATATAGGCTTCGACAGTCATTTTCTATTGTTAATATTTTTTAAAAATTTCGAAATTTAGTCGGTTTTTCCCCACCAAACAGGATGCGTCAGAATTTGAATTCTGTCGCCTGCTTTGCTTGTGTTTAGGTTTTCGAGGAGTTTGTCGAAACTGCCGCCTGTACTCCAAACACCGCCACTTTCAGAAAAATAACGGTTGAAAGGGATGAAATAGGCTTCGTATAAATAGCCATATTCGGCTAAACTGTGGGTTCCAATAAAATAATAGCGGCTATTGTATTCAATAATATTCTGTTGAGCGAAATTTGAAAATATTTGATAGTTTTTTACTGTTTTGCTGCTGATAGCCGAGCCGTGAGCAGCAGTGCCCACAATGTTTATTCCAATGCTTTTAAAATAGGTCAATTCTTCCTTATTGAAAACAAACGGATCGGCATTGTGTTCTATCATTATTGAAATCAAATCGTTGTGAATGCCAATTTCATTTCCGAGATTTTGAATTTCGAGATAAATGGCCTTCATGCATAAATTGCGTTCAAATTTATTGGCATTAAATTTTCCGGTATAAGCGGCTGAACTTAAAAAAAAATAGGAAGCTCGAATGCCATAATTGTGTTCCATTTTAGCCATTTCCAATGCTTTAAAGGGATGACAATCTACATCGTGCCGCATGCCGATTAGCACTTTTTCATCATTTATCGAATCTTTAAAATTCTGGAGTGGGAGAACGACGAATTTTTCATTCGATAATACTTGAAGCAATTTCTCGTAGTGTGCATAGGTAAATACTGCTCTGTGATCTTGTGCAGTTCGCGTATCTTTTTCTAAAGTCTTTAGTTCTTCAATAGATTTAAATTTCTGAATTTCCTCTGCCGAAACTTTCACTTTCTGGCAACTTGCATTCGAAAAAGACAGAAATACAAAAGCGGTTATTGAAGCAATATTCTTCATTTTGAGTAGCGAATTAATTTATTTTCAATCTTTCAGCAATGTTTGAATTAAAAAATAGTTTTTTGCTTTATTTATTCCAAGCGCAATCCAACAATTCCAATGCCTTGTTTTTCTGTCAACTCATGCGCTGTCAAGCCCGGTCCAATTGAGAACTGAATGCTTTCTACGCGATGAATATCAAAATTTAAGCGATTTTCGTGCTCAAAATAATAAGGCAGAAAGCTTGGATAGGGACGCGGCAGTGTAACTGTTTTTACCGGAATAAGGTCTTTAATGGCCAATTCGTAATGGCCTTGAAGCGTGTCGATGGTTAGTATTCCGCCAAATGAGCTGCCATCGTCCAAAACAAATGCAATTTGTAGTTTACATGCTTTTTGATTCAAAGCGCGTCCTTCAAAAACTAATTTTGTTTTTAGATCCAGGTCGTTTTTCCGCGCAGCAATCTTATCTACCACGAAATGTTTGAAACTATAATCGTAAATGGGAATTGCATCTTTGTTTTCCTCGTCCGGAACAAACAATTGTTCAATTTGGATTTGATATTCGGCTTTGCCATCTTGTTTTATGGGAACCAATTGTAACGTATTTCGCCATTCTTTTACAAGTAAATCGCTCTCTTGGTAGGCATTAAAAAGGGGAATAGGGTAGAACGGCTCTACAATTCTGATTTGGTAATTGTTTTGATAGTAAAAATCCCATTCCAAAGGATTTCCTTCTGCTTCTGCAGGGTAATTGATGTATTTGTTTTTGTCTTGTTCTACAACAAAGGAATATTTAAGAAATCCGAGTTTAAGTTTTTCTTTTGGAATAATGGCCGAATACTTATAAATACTCGATTTTTTCATCTCGATTTTTTCTCTTTTGTAGCCCGAAATGAACATCAACCGTATTTCCTTTGGTTCGTTTGGGGCAATATATTGAACGCTAATTGTTAGATCCGAGGAAGTAGAAACTTCAGTCGGTGGCTGATGTTTAAACCACGGTTTTTCAACCGTTGTCTTGGGAGCATAAAAATCGTTCAATTTGCCAAATTTCCAATTGTCATCGGCCGTCCAGGTTTTAGAATTCCCTTTTTTGCTCAAAATATAAGTCCCGGGTCGAATGGGAAATTCCCCTTTTTTGGGAACAACAGAAAAATCGTTTCCTTTATCAATGGCAGTAATATCAAAGCTTTCGCTTAAATTTTTCAAATGGATTTTAATCCTATGTTCTTCCCAATTGATAACAGCCACCGTTTTCTTTGGACTGTTCTTTCCAAACAGATTGTCAACCCAAACAGCGTCGGGCATTATTTCCAATCGCCATACGCCTTCATCAATTTTATCCAAAAAATAAGCGCCCAATCCGTCGTATTCAATCAAAGTGGAATTGCCAAATCCGGCTATTTGCTTCAAAGTCAATTCGTTTTTTGGATTGGATTTGGTGCTGTTGGTGTATATAAATTTTTCTTCGGCATTGTATTGCGCCAAATCAGCCAAATAGTCAACTTTAAAATCTCCAAAGTTGGTATTTTGCGGAAAGGAACCAAAAGACTGATTCATTGGTATTTGATGAAAAACTTCGCCGGCAATCATCAAACTCAATGCTTTTTGTGGCGCATACGCCAGATTCATATAATGGGTGTTGTATTCGGTGTTGGTAGCCGCCAGAAAAGTAGGGTCGTAAGCAAAATGTGTGGCCATTTGAATTCCGGCTTCGCGAAAACTGCGAGCCATAGCCGGATAAATATACGATTTCCCTACATCGGCAGCATCAAATTCATATACTATTTTGGCTCCATGATATTTTTTTATTTCGTTTTCAAAAGGAATTTTGTAGTCATTTACATTTGGAAGTAAATTGCCCGAAAGCTCTTGCTGGTAACCCAATCCTGTTGGATACCACTGAAAAGTTCCGCCTTGAATTCCTCCATCAAAATAGGCTTTCGCAAAATGTACTGAATGACTGATATTGTAGAAAATGGGTTTTTTTACGCCTGTTTTTCGCATGGCATCTACCATCGATTTCACAAAAGCGCTCACCGATTTTGCATCTCNNTTTTTAACAAATAATCGAAGGCATCCAAATGCTCATTTTCAATCAAATTGCCCAAGCTGTCACTAATTTCTGTATCCCAAACATGAACACGAAATAAATCGAATCCCAAACGCGAAAAGTGATACACATCATGATCGATTGCAGTTTTAGGGTCAATTCCTAATCGTTTAGCTGATCGATAGGCGTGTGCAAAAGGAACGGTATAATTCACGCCAAATCCGCGAACTTCTGTTTTGGTTTTTTCGAAGCGCATAACTCCTTTAGTGTCAACATATACTTCGCCGATTGGTTTCGTGTTTTGAGCGTTTGTTTGCGAAAAGCAACCGATAATGCTGACGATAAATAAAAGTTTATAAAAATGAGCTTTCAATAGTATCCTAATTTGCATAAATATAGATTGAGTTTTGTGTGATATCATTCGATAATTATTTTTTGGTTAAATTAGGATTTAATACATTGTTGTCAAAGCATTTCTTTAATAAATTGTCGATAGAAAAATAATTATGTAAGATAAAAACGACAAAATGTATATAAAACATGACAATAAGAANNATTTCCGGAATTTTATGGTTAATATTTGAATTTGAACCAAATTTTCTGGATGTAAAAGTGCTTACATTCTTTCATAAAGACTATATAGCTTCACAAGGATTCGTTGCCATTATTGAAAATAATATTGCGAACGAAATCATTAGCGTTTTAATTATTATCAGTGCCTGCTTTATTGTTTTTGCTAAGGAAAAGAACGAAGATGAATTTATTTCTAAAATTCGTCTCGAATCACTTGTAAGGGCAACCTATTTAAATTACGGAGTTCTGATTTTTGCTTTGATATTTATTTACAATATGGCCTTTTTTACTGTGATGATCATTAATATGTTCACTGTTTTGCTCTTTTTTATTATTCATTTTAATTGGGCGTTATATAAATTGAGAAAGGAAATATCAGATGTTAAATAGCATAAAAGTGGAAAGGGCAAAGTTGAATATTACTCAAGCTCAATTGGCTGAAATGGCAAAAGTTAGCCGACAAACTATAAACGCGATTGAATTGGGAAAATATAATTTATCTACGGTTTTAGCATTAAAAATAGCACGTATTTTCGATAAAAAAGTAAACGATATTTTCGAGTTGGAGGAAGGCGATTGAAGAATTATTTATTCTCAAAACTTGTAATTATTCAAATCAATTAAGGATTAATAATGGGTTCGGTTCGACCAAGAATTCTAAGCATTTTATAATGATCTGAAACAGCTGTAAAAAAAGTTCGTTTCACATAATAAGGTAAACCGTATTTTTCGGCGGTGTCTTTTACAAATTTTGATAAGTTTTTGTAATGAACATGACTTATATTTGGAAACAAATGATGTTCCACCTGATAATTTAATCCACCTATCATCCACGAAAAAATTTTGCTTTTTGGTGCATAATCTGAAGTGGTTAATAATTGATGAATGGCCCAATTATTTTCAACATTTCCTTTATCATCAGGCAATGGAAAAGCAGATGTGGTCATAACATGAGCAGTTTGAAAGATTACCGTTAGAATAAATCCACTTACAAAATGCATTACAAAAAAGAAAATTAAAATCCAATACCATGCAATTGGCAATACAAGAATTGGAAGAACTAAGAAAACGACATAGTAAAGAATTTTTGAAAAGATTAAATCGAGCAATAACTGATTGTAAGTCTTTGAGTTGCTTAAAGAAATACCGGTTCTTTTATACCTTAAAAGTTGGATGAAATCTTTCGTCGTAACCCAAGTTAGTGTCATCAGTCCATATAAAACCCAAGCATAAATATGCTGAAATTTATGTATTTTGAGCATTGGTTTGTGTGGAGAGAGTCTCAAAACTGGGCCCGGATTAATATCTTCATCGTGTCCATCAATATTTGTAAATCCATGATGCATCGTATTATGTTGATGTCGCCAATTAGCAGGATAACCTCCAAGAAAATAGAGCGATTTACTTAACCAATGATTTATTTTTTGATTTTTTGAATAGCTTCTGTGATTCGCATCATGCATAAGTACCATTCCCACCCCGGCCATTCCAAATCCCATAATTACCCAAGAAATAAAAATCTCAAAAGGGGAAGAAATAATTCCAGTGAGCATCAATATAAGAGGAGCGAAATAGAGTAAGGACATAAAAACGGACTTAATTACCAAATTGCCAGTCCCAAATTTTGAAATGTTGTTAAGCTCAAAATATTCATTTACTTTTTCTCTCAATTCCAATATAAATTCAGGTTTAATCTTTGGTGAGAATTTTATTTTTAAATTATTCATAACAATTTATTTTTGGCTTGCTTATTAATTATGAGAATTTTACCTCTATTCAAAGGATAATAGCACTTGAATTCTTATGCAAAAATAAACAAACTCAGAGCGAGTTTTAATTTTTAATTTGTTTTGATTCTAAATAATAATATTCAAAAGCATTTTGTTATTCAAAATTAAGCAATTAGCAATACTTTTGTGCCCGATGAATAATCTTGATGTGATAGTAGTAGGAGCCGGCCCGGCTGGTTTATTGGCTGCCGGAAGAGCGGCGGAATTGGGCGCAAAAGTGCTGATTTTAGAAAAAATGCGACTTCCCGGTCGCAAACTTTTAATTACCGGAAAAGGACGTTGCAATATCACCAACGATGCGGCAATCAGTGAGTTTATTTCGCACGTCTATCCCAACGGACGTTTTTTAAGAAATGCTTTTTCTCAATTTTATTCAAAAGACATTTTGGAACTGCTCGAAAAATACGGAGTTGAATCGGTTTTGGAACGTGGTGGTCGCTATTTTCCGGCAAGCGATAAATCGAAGGACGTGTTGAATGCATTGCTAAAATGGATCAACGAGAAAGGTGTTGAAATTGCTACAGATGCTCGTGTTGAAAAATTGATCGTCGAAAATAAAATCGTTAAAGGCGTTCTTGTGAACGGTCAGCCGCTCTACGCCAAGAAAGTGATTTTGGCTACCGGAGGGAAATCTTATCCGGCTACCGGATCTACCGGCGATGGCTACAATTTGGTTGCCGAACACGGACACAAAGTGGCCAAACCAATTCCCGCATTAGTTCCTCTGGAAACTGAGGGCGATGTGGCGCAACGACTGCAAGGCTTAAATCTGAAAAATGTGAAAGCCATTGTTTGGGTAAATGGGAAGAAAATGGGAGAAGATTTTGGTGAAATGATTTTTACTCATTTTGGTCTTTCAGGACCTATCATTCTAACTTTGAGCAGAATAGTGGTGGCCGAATTTCAAAAGCAGAATAAAGTAGAAATATCTATCGATTTGAAACCGGCTCTCGACGATCAAAAGCTCGATTTGCGCTTGCAGCGCGATTTAAACGAACATGGCAAAAAAAGACTTGGAAATATTTTTAGCTATTGGTTGCCTTCGAGTATGATACCTGTTTTTCTTGATCTCTTGAATATCGATTCTGAAAAGGAATGTCATCAGGTTTCGGCCGTAGAACGCAAACAAATTCGGAATCTGCTTAAAAATTTGCGTTTTACCGTTTCGAACTTTCGTAGTTTTAAAGAAGCCATTATTACCGCCGGTGGTGTAATTACAGATGAAATATCACCAAAAACCATGGAATCGAAATTGATTTCCGGACTTTATTTTGCCGGCGAAATGATTGATCTGGACGCTGAAACCGGAGGCTATAATTTGCAAATAGCGTATTCTACCGGTTGGTTGGCCGGAAATTCATGTGCCAAATAAAATAGCACCTTTTTGGAGGTGCTATCTGGTTTCGTCTAAACAATTTTAAGATCCATTCGAATTTTAATATCGCTTTCGCGAATAACTTTTATTTGATTTGGCTTGATGACCATTCGTTGAATCAACTCTGGCACCATTGCTTCTGCTTGTTTGCGGTCTGCGTGGAGGGCGAACTTGTTTTTTTGTAGGAACAAACGTTCCGTCGTCCACAAAAGGATGGTCATTTACAACGCTTATTTTCTGTTCAATCAGCTTTTGAATATCCTTCAAATAAGCTCTTTCCTCACCATCGCAAAATGAAATTGCTGTTCCGCTGGCGTTTGCACGACCTGTTCGGCCAATTCTGTGAATATAAGTTTCCGGAACGTTTGGCAAATCGAAATTGATAACATGCGACAATTCTTCCACGTCAATACCACGAGCTGCAATATCCGTCGCAATCAAAATATTTGATTGGCCGCTTTTGAAATTGTCTAAAGCGCGTTGTCGGGCACTTTGCGATTTATTTCCATGAATAGCCGCTGCTTGAATATTGGTTTTGGCCAATAGTTTTACAACTTTATCGGCGCCATGTTTGGTTCGGGAAAAAATAAGTGCTGAATCAATTTTTTCGTTTTGCAATAAATGGATTAGCAATTTTGTTTTATCATCTCTGCCAACAAAATAGACAGCTTGCTCTACTCGTTCGGCGGTTGTTTGCTCGGGATTGATAGTCACTCTTGCAGGATTTCCTAATATCTTGCTCGATAAATCAAGAATTTCGGCGGGCATGGTGGCCGAGAAAAAAAGCGATTGTCTTTTGATTGGTAATTTTGCAATGATCTTTCGTATATCGTGGATAAAGCCCATATCTAACATATGATCGGCTTCGTCTAGAACAGAATATTCAATGTCTTTCAAGGAAATAAAACCTTGATCCATCAAATCCAACAATCGGCCCGGTGTAGCAATCAACACATCAATACCTTGTTGTAGGGCTTGTGTTTGAGCAAATTGTTTTACGCCGCCATAAATTACCGTGTTCTTGATTCCAGTAAATTTTCCGTAAGTTGTAAAACTGTCGCCAATTTGAACAGCTAGTTCTCTTGTTGGTGTGAGGATGATTGCTCTTATTTTTCTTTTTCCTTTTGCGTCATTCTTGCTTAGAAAAAGTTTCTGAAGGATTGGAATAGCAAAAGCAGCTGTTTTTCCTGTTCCGGTTTGTGCGCAGCCTAAAAGGTCTTTTCCTTGAAGTAAGAGCGGGATAGATTGTTCTTGGATTGGGGTTGGTTTGGTGTAGCCTTCTGATTGGAGGGCTTTAAGAATAGGCTCAATAAGCCCTAAATTTTCAAATGTCATGTATTATTTTTAATGGCTGCAAAGATAGTTTAATAGTTTGGATATATCGGCTTTTATTGTTGAGCTCGCCAAATAACAACAAAAAAGAGACTCTGAAGGAAGATGGAATTCAATTCCTAGAAAAAATATATTTTCTTTTCCTTCGACTTAAAGCTGGAACTCAAGCTGTTGTTTGAGAAGATTTCACCACGCTTAGTTGGGCATTGTTGTAGCCAACCACTTTAATTGTTTCGCCTTTATCGATAAACCCGACTTCTGCCACGGCATCGAAATAGTTGTTTCCGATTTTTATTTTTCCGGAAGGTCTCAGAACAGTATGCGCAATACCTTCTTTTCCAAGCATTTCGGAATAATGTCTGTCTTTGATGCTAAATCCTGCTTCGTTTTTTTGAACTGTCATCAGGCTTAGTTCCCCAAAGCGATTTGTTCCAAACAATTTTTTTGTCAAATAATAGGAGAGAAATAAGCCGGCTACAGAAGCCACGCTCACATACAACAACGAAAGAATAAATTGGGTTAGGTTGGGCAAACTAAATTCAAAACCAATATTTTTCACTGTTGCCAAAGCAAGCGATAATAGAATAAACAGTATGCCTAAAACGCCACTAACGCCAAAACCGGGAATCACAAAAATTTCGATGGCTAATAATATTAAACCTACAATGAAAACAATGATTTCCCAATGTGCTGCCAATCCTTCTAAATAATGAGGTGCAAAATAAAGGATGGCTCCTAAAACTGCAGCTCCCAATGGAAAACCAATTCCGGGAGTTTGCAATTCGAAATAGATTCCACCCACGATCATCATGATTAAAATACCACTTACCATTGGATGGATTAGAAAGCGGATAATGCGGTCGGTCGCTTTTAAATGTTGTTCTTTTAAAGCGTCTTTGTCCAAATTAAGCCTATTCAACAGTTCCGGAATATTTTTTACTTCAGCTTCGCAAAAGCCATATTTGATTGCTTCGGAGGTGGTAAATGTGAGTACCATTGTGGAATCGATGAGTCCGGGAACAACAATTCGTGGATCTACCATGGCTTGCGCTATTTGTGGATCGCGTCCGGTGGCTTCTGCTGTTGAGCGCATCATGCTGCGCATATACGATTGGTATTTGTCGGGCATCGCTTCGCCTGTTTGATTTACCACAGTGGCAGCGCCAATATTTGCTCCTGCAACCATATATATGCTATCACAAGCAATCGCAATCAAAGCACCCGCCGAAGCGGCATTGTTATCAATCAAAACATAAACAGGAATTGGAGAATCAAGAATTTTTGTTCGGATCGAATCGGCTGCATCCACTTGTCCGCCATACGTATTCATGTGAATAAGAATGATATCCGCTTTCATTTCCCGAGCTTCGGCAAAAGCTTTTTTTGTCTTATGCCACACCGGCGGCGCTATTTCTTCTTGAATATTCAGTTGATAAATAATTTTGCTAACCGAATTCGATTGTTTGGCAATACTATCTTCCGCCACTGAATTTAATCCCAGAAATAACAAAAAAAGGAGGAAGCTGTTTTTTATTTTATTCATGTGATAAGTTTTTAAAAATTGAGCGGAATTTCTTTTTCGTAAAAAAAACATTCTTTTTATTGAGCCAGCGTTTTGTGGGCATTGCGGTATTTTCGTTTCCAAGCCGCTCTGCGCCAACTTTTTCCCCAGTCAATGTTGGTCCATATTCGTTCATGCAAATAGTAGATTATAAGCTTTGCGAAAAAATCTACTCCCGTAATAGCGCCGGCAGTTTGAAGTGTTTCAATTAACGTTTTACCCATCAAGTTTCTGAAAATAACAAAACTGATCAAAAAAGTAGTTAATGAAGCAATAATTCTCCAACTGAATGCTTTCATCAAACTTCGTAAGGGCGATTCTTTGAGTCGGTTTTCTTTTTGTTTTTTTGTCATTGAAGCAGCGGTTTAAGTCAAATAAATAAAAGTTTGTTGGAGAATTAGGGTTTAAAGTGTTTGATTGTCAGTTGAATAAATTCTTCTGCAAGGATTGGATTGGTGGCCACAATTTCTTTTCCAAACAGAAAATCATTTCCTCGGGAAAAATCGAACACTTTTCCGCTTGCATTTTGAACTAAAAGAATCCCTGCTGCCACATCCCAGGGACTTAATCCGTATTCGTAAAATCCATCGTATCGGCCACAGGCGACATAAGCCAAATCTACGGCAGCCGAACCCAATCGCCTGACACCACGGCTATGTTGCATCAGATAGCTAAAAAATTGCATAAATTCAGTCAATTTATCATAATCGTGGTAAGGAAATCCAGTAGCAAATAGCGCATGATCTACGTTTGGTACCGATGAGGTTTTTATTTCTTTTCCATTTAGGTAGGAAGGCGCATTTTTCCAGGTGTAAAAACATTCGTCGAGATTGGGCTCATAAATCACACCAACTACCAGCTCGTTTCGAAATTTTAAAGCAATACTCACCGAATACAATGGAACACCGTGGATATAATTTGTTGTTCCATCGAGCGGATCCACAATCCAATTGTAATCCTTTCCAATTTTATTGCTCGTTCCTTCTTCTGCAATAAATCCGGATTCAGGCAGCAGTAGGCTTAATGCTTCAACAATCTGTTTTTCAGCAGCTTTGTCGACATAAGTAACCAAATTGTGCAGACCTTTTTCTTCAACATCACTTTGTTTTAAGATAATAATCTCTTCCTTTAGAAATTGTCCTATTTTTTTAGTTAGCTGGATTACTTCGGATGTAAGTGATTGATAGTCTGGCATAATAACCTGTGTAATGATAAAACTATTTTTTAATAAAAGTATTTTAACTTTCAAATGTAAACAAAAAGTTGCCTTGTTGGTCTGAAGAGCCAAGTATAATCTCTTCAATTTTGTTGAAACGATCAGAAGTGAAATTGGTTTTTACTTGGATATAATTTTCTGTAAATCCATGAAGAAATCCTTTGCTTTTGGTGGCCTCCCATAAAACGCGATGAGTAAGTTCCATATTTTCTTGATGGAAAAGGCTTGCTTTTTTCTCGCCTAATTCGTGCAATTTTTCGCTGCGTGTTTTTTTTGTCTTCGCAGGAACTTTGTGCGAAAACTGATTGGCTTTGGCTTCCGGCCTATCGGAATAAGTAAAAACGTGCAAATAGGAAATGGGAAGCATATCGATAAAATGAATGGTGTGTTCAAAATCCTCGTCCGTTTCGCCCGGAAATCCAACAATTACATCCGCTGCCACGCATGCATTTGGTAATAAATTCTTTACTTTTTTCACACGATTGGCAAACACTTCGCTGTTGTATCTTCGTTTCATCTGACTCAATATCTTATCCGATCCCGATTGCAAAGGAATGTGAAAATGAGGCATAATCACTCTAGACTGCGCAACCAATTCGATGATTTCGTCGCTCAAAAGATTTGGCTCAATAGATCCAATCCGAATGCGTTCTATTCCTGCTACCTTCTCCAATGCTTGCATGAGTTCGTACAAACTACTTCCTGCTTTCTCGCCAAAAGTGCCAATGTTTACACCCGTAAGTATGAGTTCTTTTGTTCCTTGTGAGGCGATTATTTTAGCTTCTTTCACTAAATTTTCAATGCTGTCGCTTCTGCTTCTTCCACGTGCGTAAGGAATGGCGCAAAAAGTGCAAAAATAATCGCAGCCGTCCTGAATTTTTAAGAAACTCCGTGTTCGATCGCCCAAAGAGTAGGAGGGACTGAAAACTTTACTGGTATTTATGTTTCCGGCTACCGTATAGCAATTGTCGAACGCCTGCTCAAACAGATCAACGAGTCTAAATTTTTCCTCGTTTCCCAAAATATAGTTAACGCCTTCCAGTTTTTCGGCAATTTCCGGCCGAAGTTGGGCATAACATCCTACCAATGCAATCTGGATTTTTGGATTTATTTTGCGCGCTTGTTTTATCAGCGTTTGGCATTTCTTTTCAGCATTTTCTGTAACGGTGCACGAATTGATTACCAATAAATCGGCTTGTTCTTTGAGGCTTGTTTTTTCATAACCCCGATCGGTAAATGAACGGGCAATGGTGGAGGTTTCGGCAAAATTTAGCTTACATCCAAAAGTGTGAAAAGCAATTTTTTTCGGTTTATTGTTCATCGGCACAAAGATAGAAAAAGACAGACAATTCGACTTTCGCTTTTTTGTAGAAGTCGAAAATTAACAAGATTTAAACTTTGGAAAATCCTTTTGCATAAATATAGGTTTTTAACGGCATAGAATGGTTTCGCTTTTAGGAATATTTATTCATATTGAAACACCAAAAATGCGTTTGCAAACAAATAGAGATATTCGAAAACGATTTAGATTGTGGAAGCAATCGCAAGGAGTTGGTGCGTCGAATAAAACAAATTTTGCAGTTTAAGTATTATTACCGTGTGATTTGCGATCTGTAGCTCCCTCTGTTTATGATAGCTGTGGGCGGTTCTTTCCTTGCTGAATCTGTTTCTTTTTTAGAATTTGGCATTTTTTTACAATGAAAATGTGCTATATGTTGCATCGTGTCATTATTTTAATACATTAGCTCAAAACCTAAAACCTTTATAAAATGAAAAAACGATACTATTTAAGACGAGCGGTATTCTTGTCGGTTTGAGAAACTCCCGCTAACTGATTATCTCCTTAAAAAACGCGATTAATATTATTGCATTTTATATGTATAAATATGCAATGTTATTGATTTAATTTCTAGTTTCGCGAAAAAAAACCAAAAACCTTATCTAAATTTATGAGAAAAATTTACTTTTTAGTGCTTGCCGCACTTTTTTCGGTTAGCCTTGTACAAGCCCAGCGACTTGTAACGGGAATTATTATCGACCAAACCGCTGCTAGTTTGGTTGGAGCAAATGTAGTTGAAAAAGGAACCAGCAATGGAACAACTGCTGATGCGAATGGAAAATTTCAGCTCAAAGTGGCCGAAAATGCCACCTTGGAAATAAGCTATGTAGGCTTCGATTCTAAAGATGTGGTTTTAGATGCAAAGTCGTATTACGAAATTGTATTAGAAAGTGGAAAAGAACTCAACGAAGTTCAGATTGTTGGAAGTCGCAGCCCAAAAAGAACGGCCATCGACACACCTGTACCCATTGATATTATCAACGTGAGCGAATTGGCTTCTCAAAATGGCCAAGTGGATCTGACTCAGATTCTTCAATATGCAGCTCCTTCTTTCAATGCTACCAAACAGTCGGGTTCCGATGGAGCCGATCACGTAGTTCCTGCTTCGCTTAGAGGTTTAGGTCCTGATCAAACCCTTGTTTTAATCAATGGAAAAAGAAGACATCAATCTTCTTTGGTCAATATTTTTGGTACGCGAGGCAGAGGAAATTCCGGAACGGATTTGAATGCAATTCCTGTTTCTGCTATTAAGAGAATAGAAGTTCTGAGAGATGGAGCTTCTGCCCAATATGGCTCAGATGCCATTGCCGGAGTCATTAATATTGTATTGAAAGACAATACCGAAGGTCTCACAGCCGGCATAACTTTTGGCGCATACAGTACGGCTGTTGGTGCCGGTTGGGAAGAAGCCACGGGCGAAACATTGTACAATGTGGAAGGAACCAATCGATTGGATGGAAAAGACAAGCAATTTGATGGTGAAACCACTAAATTCGATTTAAACTATGGCTTAAGCATCGGTAAAAAAGGATTCGTCAATATTACGAGCGAACTGTTTTCGAAAGAAAAAACGCTGCGTCCCGGCTTTGATTGGCGAAAAGGTTATGGAAGTCCTTCTGTAGATGCATTTAATTTCTTAGTAAATTCCGTAGTTCCTATTTCAAATAAAACAGAAGTGTATGCTTTTGGAGGAAGAAGTTTTAGAAATACCAATGCCAATGCATTTTCGAGAAACAGCTTTGCCGATGGCGATAACAGATCTGTACCAAGTTTATATCCATTTGGTTTTACACCTCAAATTACTTCCATTATTGGCGATGCATCTATTTCGGCTGGTATAAAACATACCATGGGAAACGGCTGGATGGTTGATTTTAATAATACCTATGGCTTCAATAAGTTTCATTATTATACCAAAAATTCCAACAATGCTTCTATGTTGGATGCTTCACCGACCGATTTTGATGCCGGTGGACACAGTTTGTCTCAAAATACGACAGGAATAGATTTTAATAAATACTTCAATCAAATGCTCAAAGGCGTGAGCTTTGCGTTCGGTATGGAATTTAGAACGGAGAATTTTATTATTTTCCCCGGCGAAGTAGCTTCCTATGCCCTATACGATATCAATGGCTTACCTATTACGGATCCACTGAATCAAATTGTTGCGTTCGATGCCAACGGTGATGATTTGCCTGGCGGATCGCAAGGATTTCCGGGTTATAGTCCCGCCAATGCTGTGGACAGAAGTAGAACAAATATGGGATTCTATGGCGATTCGGAGTTCAATCTAAGCACTAATTTTATGGTTGGCCTTGCTTTGCGTTTCGAAAATTACAGCGATTTTGGAAGTACTTTCAATTATAAAATTGCCAGTCGTTATCAAGTAAATCCCAATTTATCTTTCCGTGGATCGGTGTCAACAGGATTTAGAGCTCCTTCATTGGCACAAATCTATTACAATTTAATTTTTACAAATATTGTCAACGGTGAATCATTGCCTTCTTTGCTTTCGGCAAACAACAGTACTGTTACCAAAGCATTTGGTATTGAATCCTTGAAAGAAGAGGAAGCCTTGAATGGAAGCATCGGATTCACTTTCCGAAAAGGTGGATTTACGGCTACTATTGATGCGTATTCTATACAAGTAAAAAACAGAATTGTTTTGACCGACAATTTTGATGCTTCTGCTTTAGGTCTGGGTGTTGATGCTGCTCAGTTTTTTGTTAATGGAGTAGATACAAGAACAAGAGGTTTGGATTTTGTTTTTACTTACAATACAGAGATTAGTAAAAATGCCACCTTGAATGTTGGTTTAATCGGGAATTTTAACGACTTAAAAATCGATAAAATACACAATGGCGATTTGAATGAATTTACCTTCTTCAGTCCTTTTTCGCGTGCGTATCTGGAAGCCGCAGCTCCTGACTATAAATTTGGTTTGAATTTGGGAATGAAAATCAAGAAATTTGCTATAAACGCCGTTCTTACTCAGTTTAGTCAAGTTCAATTGCAAGACTTTCAGTGGGTAGATGCTCCTCCAACTACGCAAGCCGAAGCAGATGCTTTGTATGCTGTTGCAACCGATACTTATAAAGCTAAAATGACAATGGATTTCAATATTTCTTATGAGCTTTCCAAAACACTCTTGCTTACTGTTGGTGGCGATAATATTTTCAATACGTATCCAACACCACAATTTGATGGCTGGACCGACCAAGGTGGTTTGATGGATTCCGTTCAAATGGGTTCCGATGGGGCTTATTTCTTTGGAAGAATCAGCTTGCGATTGTAATTCTGTTTTTTTTTTTTTTTGAATAATAAATAGGAAAGGTTAGTCGAAAGGCTAGCCTTTCTTTATTCTTTTTCCTTTGGTGTCCGCGCGTTTACGGCTCTGAAAATACTGTCTTTTCCAAAGCGTAAGCGTATTTTATCCATGGCTTGATACAAATCAATACGTTCGGGAACATTGTCGAAAAGATTCAACTGTTGCTGCCCTTGTATAAGTTGCCCAAACTTAACACCAATCAGTCTAATAAGCAATCGGCGTTGATAAAGTTTTTCAAAAAGTTCCGAAGCGGCTTTGATTAAAACATGATCTAAAGCAGTATAGGGAATACGTTGTTGCAAACTGTGAGTGTCGAAATTGGAATACCTGATTTTTATACTGATAAGACCACTGAGCTTTTGCTGCTTCCGTAGCTGAAAAGCCAAACGTTCTATCATTCCGATAAAAATAGCACTCATTTTTTTAATGTCCGTACTGTCTTGTTCAAAAGTATGTTCGCTGCTCATGCTTTTTTGTTCCGAATAACTTTGTACAGGACTGTTGTCGATGCCATTGGCTTTTTTCCAGATAAGCAAACCGTTTTTTCCCAAAAGTTGTTCAAGCATTTCGGGCGGAATTCTGCTGAGGGTTTCTATATTCGAAACGCCCATCGAGCGTAGCAATTGAAAGGTTTGCAAACCAATCATCGGGATTTTTTTGATGGATAAAGGTGATAAAAAAGGCTTTATCTCTTCAAATGGAATTTGCAACTCTCCATTGGGCTTGGCTTCGCCGGTGGCTATTTTGGCTACGGTTTTATTTACCGAAAGACCAAAAGAAATAGGCAAGCCGCTTTCATTTATTATACGTTGTCGCAATTCCTGTGTCCATTTCAGATTTCCAAAAAATCGATCCATTCCGCTAATGTCGAGATAGTGTTCGTCAATACTCGCTTTTTCATAAATGGGAGCACGTTCGGCAATAATATCGGTGACCAAACGAGAATATTTGCTGTACAAATCCATATCGCCATGCACAACAATGGCTTCGTTGCATAAACGACGAGCCAATTTCATGGGCATGGCCGATTTTACACCAAATTTGCGGGCTTCATAACTGCAACTAGCCACCACTCCACGATCGGAAGTGCCACCAATAATTACCGGCAAACCAATCAATTTGCTGTTTGCTAAACGCTCCACGGAAACAAAAAAAGTGTCTAGATCAAAATGAACAATGGTGCGGTCTTTTGTATTGTTGAACATCATTTTTTTAATTCAAAATTTAATTTTATCTTTGATTAATATTTAATCAAAATAATGATTACAATATAAACAATATGAAAATTGAAAAGCAAGAAATAATTTAAATTTGCTGTTTGCTTTGCTAAAATGATTTCGCAGGACAACTTTTGATTTTTTGCACAAAAGACTTCAAAAGAAATCGCAAAGGAGTGGAAAAGAAACTGTTTAAAAAACAAAACGATGTCGATATTTAGTCAGAATATTAAGTTGCTTCGTAAGCGCAAGCGGTTTACGCAAGATCAAATGGCCGAGAGTTTAACAATGAAACGATCAACGCTAAGTGGTTACGAAAACGAGATTGCTCATCCCAATATGCAAGCTTTAGTTGTATTTTCCGATTATTTCAATGTGTCTATCGATACACTGATCAAAGTGGATTTGAGCAAATTGGCCGAAAGTCAGCTAAATCAGTTGGAGCGTGGCTACGATGTATTCATCAGAGGGAGCAAGTTGCGTGTTCTTACAACCACTGTTGGAGCCGACAATGAAGAAAATATTGAGTTGGTAGCAGAAAAAGCCAAGGCAGGATACACCAGCGGTTTTGCCGATCCGGAATACATTAAAGTATTGCCCACTTTTCGTTTGCCGTTTCTTTCAAAACAAAAAAAATACCGAACTTTTCAAATCAGTGGCGATTCCATGTTGCCCATTCCCGATGGCGCCTATGTTACTGGCGAATATGTTCAAAATTGGAATACTATAAAAGACAAAGGCGCTTATATTGTTTTAACACTCGACGATGGTATTGTATTTAAAGTGCTGGAAAACAGAATAAAAAGCGAAAATCTACTTCGTCTTCATTCTTTAAACAGCCTTTATGAGCCGTATGAAATAGCTGTGAGTGATATTCGTGAAATTTGGCGTTTTGTGAATTACATTAGTTTGGAAATGCCCGAAGCAAACGAAATACGACAAGATATTGCTCAGAGCTTAGATATGCTCCGGCGCGAAGTGAAACAAATTCAAACAAAACTCAATTTGTAATCCTATCAAAAGTTTGCGTAATTTAGTCCATTAGCAGCTAAGAAAATAGAAATGGAAATCAAGCAATTGCTTATTCAGTATTGGGGATACAATAGTTTCCGCCCAAAGCAGGAGGAAATTATTCGCTCGGTTTTGGAAGGTAAGGATACATTGGCATTGCTTCCTACAGGCGGCGGGAAGTCCATTACGTATCAGATTCCCGGATTGAAGATGAATGGAATATGCTTGGTTGTTACACCTCTGATTGCTTTGATGAAAGATCAAGTTGCCAATCTGAAAAAAAGAAAAATTGAAGCCATCGCCATCTATTCCGGCATGAACACTTATGAAACCGAAATTGCTTGGAACCAATGTACGCACGGCACAGCAAAGTTCTTGTATCTTTCTCCGGAACGACTTTTAAGCCCTCAATTTATCGAAAGAATCCCGCAACTAAATATCAATTTAATTGCTGTGGACGAAGCGCATTGCGTCTCTCAATGGGGATATGATTTTAGACCTGCTTATCTAAACATCAAAGAGATTCGCTCTCGTTTTCCAAAAATTCCGGTACTTGCACTTACTGCAACAGCAACCGCCGATGTGGTGAAAGATATTCAAGACCGTTTAGATTTTAAACAGTACAATGTCGTACAGCAAAGTTTTAACAGAGCAAATTTGGTGTATTTTGTTTCTTTTGAAGAAGATAAGCTGGGCACTTTGCTACGAATGATGAATAAGCAAAAAGGCAGCGGAATTGTTTATGTTAGAAGTAGGCGAAAAACAGCCGAAATAGCTTCCTATCTGATGAAAAACGATATCAGTGCCACACACTATCATGCAGGATTGAGTGCTCCGGAAAGAGACAGAAAGCAGGCAGAATGGATGCGAAATGATATTCGTATCATAGTAGCTACCAATGCTTTTGGAATGGGAATTGATAAACC
>DMBV01000011.1 GCA_003445975.1 Bacteroidales bacterium | reverse complement strand
AAATACTGTCAACAATTTCCAGCAAATTGGATCCGCTTCGATTGATCATTTCGGCAAAAAGCAGAAACTGATCTGTGCTTAAATCTTTGTCCATTAAGCCCGAAAAACCAATGATTGCATTCAGAGGCGTTCTCAGTTCGTGGCTCATGCTCGATAAAAAAGCGGACTTTATACGGTCGCTTTCTTGCGATTTTTCGAAAGACGCATAGAGGTCTGTTTCGGCTTTTTTCCGTTCGATGGTCAGGGCAATCTGGTTGGCAACGATTTCCATTGTTTCTTTGTCCTTTTCGTTGTACGCATTTTTGTCGGTATAACTTTGAACGACAAAGGCGCCAATGGATTCGCCTCTTACTTTTAGTGGAACGCCTAACCATATTTTGGAGCTGGCACCAACGGCTTTTATCACTCCTTTTGCATGCAGTTTTTGTCTTTCTTCTTCGTTTAATAAATACGATTTCCCTTCTTTGATCACAAGCCGTGTTAGCGTGTTTCCGGCCGGAATTTTTTTAAACTGATCAATGGCATCTTTAAAAAAAGGCAATTCAATTTCATCTTTTTCAGCATTGTAAAGAGCCAAATAAAAATTTGAAGTATCAATGATTGTTCCCAATTCTTTTTGAACCACTTCAATGGTTTGTGCTATATCCGTGGCTTTGTTGGCAGCGTTCGAAATATTCAGCAGTATTTTCTGAATGGCTTCGGCACGTTTGTTTTCGGTTATATCAACAAAAGAAATCAGTACCCTTTCAAATTTTTCGCGATACAAAGGGGGAATAGAAACGCTCAGAATCAAACTAAGTGTCTGTTTTTTGTAATTTTGAATTGTTATTTCGCTGGTAAAAGAATTTTGTCCTTGAGCCAACGCGATTATTTCATTTTTAAATACTGTCAAAGAATCTTTCGTGAAAAAATGACCCGTATTCTTCATCAGCTCTTCTTTGTTTTCCTTGCCATGCAAATCAAGCATGTGTTCATTGAGGTCGATCACTTTTATTTTGTTTGCAAGTTTGGCAACCTCCTCCGGATTTTGTTCGAAATAGGCTTCCCAGTTGGTCAATCCAGCGGCTTTTAATCGATCGATGTACTCTTTTATTTCACTAAAATCTTCTATCAAAATTGGAATTGCAGCATGTTTGAAAAGACTCCATGCCTCGGCTTCGCTTTTGCGCAAACTTCTTTCAACCGCTTTACGATCGGTAATTTCCCTATTGATGATGATATGACAAATCAGCTCTTTCGCTTCATTTTGAATGCTGAATAAAGTCGTTTCGATCGCTTTAATCCCTACTTTGGTTTGGCTATCCAATTCTTTCACCACCAAACCTCCATCGGTCAATTCCTTAAACAATGAATTAAAAGTATCCGTGCCCAGATGAATGGCCGGCGTTTTTCCATCTAGTTCTTCGTCGGCATAGCCGATTAATTTAGCATGCGCAGCGTTTTGCTCCAAATAAAAACCTTGAGGATTAAGAACAGCAATGCCTTCTGCCGAATTTTGCAATATTTCTTTGTATAATCGCATCCGGCCTTCAGCCGAATACTGCTCCGACAATACCGCCGCTACCAAAAGGATGGTAAGGAAAAGGATCAACAAAAACAGCCGAACATAAAACAGAGCTTCCGAAGGATTGTCCCACAGCCAAAACAGATTCATCTCCGTAACTACCCAAATAGAAACAATACTCAGTATAACGGCCATAAGTAAGCTCACAAAGCGCCCCAAACGAAAAGTGATATAAATAAAAAATGGCAAAAACAAATAAGCAATATGATAGCCAATTAGAAAAATGAAACCACCAACCAAAATGAGTATGAAAGCAAAAAACAAAAGCAAAACAGCTTGTCTTATTTTAGAAACGGGAAATTCAATTCTTTTCCAACTCAGAACCAAAGGAACCACCAGAAGCAATCCGGCTAAATCGCCCAGCCACCAAGTAAGCAACAAGTCGTAAAAATGACTCCAATTGTTACCAAAAGCGGAGATTGCAAAAACACCCAGTGTAGCCGAAAAAAGACTCACAGTCAAACTCACCGGAATAATAAACAGAACGGTCGATTTAATGCTGGAAAACAAGGCTTTCGACCCAATTAATCTTCTACTTATAAAAACAGCCAAAACGGCTTCCAAGGCGTTGTTCAATGCGCTTATTGCCGCCAAACCATGAAATGGCCATTGGCTTATCTCGCTTACAACTAGATGCGCATCCGACAAATAAACCAAGAAAGAACCAATAAAAATGGCCGGCCAAATGCGGTATCCAAATATATAAACCGCTAAAAACCCAACTCCTGACGCAAACCATATAGCCGTTGTCCCCGTTGTGTCGATCGAAAAAACCAAACCAAATAAAACACTCAGATAATATGCCAATACTGTCAGTGCAAAATATTTTAAATAAGAATACGACCAAACCGAATGGAGCTGAAATATTTTTTTTGCAGAGGCGCTTTCAAAATAATTTTCTACATTAAGATATGGAGAATCCGATTTTAGATGATGCTCAATGCCGTAGTCTTTTTTTTCTTTTTTGCTAGCATTCATTTGATTGTACAAATAGCGCAAAAACATGGCAAATAAGCCCAAAACAATGGCTAATCCAAAAAGCAAATAGAAATGTTGCCAATCGCCTTCGATGATCTCTTTAAATGTTTCTTTTTCATTGTCGTAGGGTGGCGCATGAATCAATTTTAAATATTTAGCAACAACACTGTAATCGGCGGCTATTCCCCATCCATATCCTGAATTTTCCAAACCGGCTTTTTCGAAAGCGAAAAGCTTTCTGGCTATTTCTACTGCCAAAAAATCTGAAACATGCGCCAATTTTACCAACGGCCATTCAGGAGCCAAATCGGTACTAAGCATGTAAGGAAAACCCGGCGTTGTTTGTTTTTGAAGACCTTTTATTTCTTCCAAGTCAATCAGTCCGTTTGAAGCCATGTTTTCAACAACACCCGATTTTACAATTCCAATATCGGCTCTTCCGCTTAAAACTTCAAAAACAACATCCTCATGATTGTGAGTGTAAATAATTGTGCCGGCCTCTTTTAATAAATCTATTTTGTTTTTGCGTAGTACAACTTTAGGCATAACGCATCCTCCAACAAATTGATAATCAATCAGCGCAATTGTTTTGCCTCTTAAATCGGAAATTTGATTGATCTGCTCATTCTTGGGATGGGTGAAAAACAAACCGCCAAAAACAGAAAGTTTCTTCCCTTGAAAATATTTGTTTACTGTGGCGATAGGACTCGCACCATATTTCTCTTGCAACAGAATATAAATTGCAGGGTTGCAAATGAGCAAATCGATCTTTTTTTGCTGAACAAGAATTTCCAATTGCTCTAAAAAAACCGGGGTCAATACAAAATGATAATTCTTCAGCTCCTGATTCAGATAATCCTTGGTTGCCGTCCACTCTTTTATACTTTCCACTTCGCCCCTATGAGCCAAAGCACCTATCCGAATCGTGTCGTTTGCGTATAAAAATTGATTGAAAATAAAAAATATCGAAAAGAGGATAAGTAGAGTTCTTCTGCTGAATCGCGTTAAATCCATGGCCAATGATTTGGTTAGTAATCATTTTATATTTTACTAAAGTAAATAAAAATGCATTCCGAAGCGAAAGAAGTAAATAATTTATACCGCTTCAATCCTTTTCAATCTATTCATTAATTATTTAGGTATTTCTATTCCTGAAAATTAAATGTATTTTTGCGCCAAATCTAAAATGCATGCAACTTCATACAGCGCAAGATGTTGAGATAATGGCTCCCGTTGGTTCTTACGAATCGTTGATGGCGGCTATTCAAGGCGGAGCAAACTCTGTTTATTTTGGAATTGGCAAATTAAATATGCGCTCCAAATCTTCGAAGAATTTTACCCTCGACGATTTAAAAGAGATTGCAACTATTTGTAAACAACACAATATCCGCTCTTATATCACGCTCAACACAGTGATTTTCGATCAGGAATTATCGGAAATGAAAGCCATCGTGGATGCAGCAAAAGCAAATGGAATCACCGCCATTATTGCCGCCGATCAGTCGGTGATTCATTATGCTTTTTCGCAGAAAATGGAAATCCACATGTCCACGCAAAGCAATATTACCAATATTGAAGCGGTGAAATTTTATTCCTTATTTGCCGATGTGATGGTTACAGCACGCGAACTGAACTTAACTCAAGTCAAAGCCATTACCGAAGCCATTGAAAAAGAACAAATCAAAGGACCTTCGGGAAATTTGGTACAAATCGAAATTTTTGCTCACGGCGCTTTGTGTATGGCTGTTTCGGGAAAATGTTACCTCAGCTTGGATTTGATGAATTCGTCGGCAAACAGAGGCGCTTGTCTTCAGCCATGCCGCAGAGGCTATGAGGTGAAAGACTTGGAAAGCGGTTTGGAAATGCATGTGGACAACGAATACATCATGTCGCCAAAAGACTTGAAAACGCTCGATTTTTTAGATAAAATACTCTTTGCCGGTGTTCGCGTTTTGAAAATTGAAGGGCGCGGTCGCTCGCCCGAATATGTAAAAAAAGTAACACGCGTTTATCGCCAAGCGGCCACCGCTTATTTTGAAGGTCATTTTACGCTAGAAAATATCGAAAAATGGAATATGGAACTGGAATCGGTTTACAATCGCGGGTTTTGGGACGGCTATTATCTTGGACGAAAAATGGGCGAATGGGCCGACAGATATGGATCGCAAGCAACACGAAAAAAAGTGTATCTCGGAAAGATTACCAATTATTTTGCAAAACTCAATGTAGCTGAACTGCAAATTGATACCAATGAACTTCTCATTGGCGACGAAATAAATATTGTAGGGCCAACAACGGGCGTTTATGAAGATACAATTGCCGAACTACGCCTCGATTTAATAGCCGTTGAAAAAGCCGGAAAAGGAAATGCTGTTTCGTTCAAAACCAAAGAACTCGTTCGCAGAGGTGATTTGGTGTACAAAATGATTGATGTGGTGGAGTCGTTCTAAATGCAAAGATTGTATCTGTTATCAAAATCCATTCAATTGCATATAAACGGTTGGAATAAGCAAAAGCGCGCCCACCAAACTGAGAATTAGAATAAATGGCCAAACCCATTTTACCCATTTATCGTATGGAATTTTTGCAACGCCCAAAACACCAATCAGAACACCGGAAGTTGGTGTAATCATATTTGTAAATCCATCGCCAAACTGAAAAGCCATAACAGTAGCCTGTCGCGAAACACCAATTAAATCGGAAAACTGCGACATGATTGGCATCGTTAATGCTGCTTTTGCTGAACCAGACGGAATAATAATGTTTATTCCGGTTTGAAAAACATACATCAATTCAACCGATGCCAATTTTCCAATGTCATTCATCGATCTTGAAACGTAATACAAGAGTGTATCAATAATAAATCCATTGTTCAAGATGATAATGATTCCGCCCGCCAAGCCAACAACAAGTGCAGCAGAAGTAATGTCTTTCACTCCGGCAATAAATAAAGCAGTGATTTTATTTGGAGAATAATTCATGGCGATACCCGATGCAATTCCCATAGCAAAAAACAAGCTGGCTATTTCCATCACATACCAAGCGTATCCCATAACACCGACAATGAGAATAAAAATTGTTAATCCCAAAAGAGTTAATATATAGAAATGGATTGATTTTCGAAGACTAAGGAAGCCAAAAAAAGCAAAAAAAAGTGTGACAATTGGCAAGATGGGCAATCGATAAAAGGCATTTCCAATTCGCAATTCGCTCATCAAATTAACAGAAGTAAAATAAATCAAAATGGCCAAAAGAAGAAAAAAACTTATCCAAGCTGATTTTCCGGCAGCAATCAATTGAAAAGATTCCTTTGATGTTTCTGCTTTTCGCCAATACGCATCTTCTTCGTAAACCGGCGAAAGCTTTGGATTGGCTTTAATTTTGCGCGCATAGCGAAGAATCCAAGCTATCCCAACAAAATTAATTACCACCCAACTGAAAAAACGAAACTCAATACCCGAAAACAAAGGCAGTCCCGACAATCCTTGCGCAATGCCAATGGTAAACGGATTGAGCAAGGCGCCAGCAAAACCAAGAGCTGCTCCAACAAAACAGAGCGAAACGCCCACAATGCTGTCGTAGCCCATACTAATGGCCAATGGCACAAAAATGATTACGAAAGCGATGGTTTCTTCGCTCATTCCAAATACAGCGCCAAAAACAGAAAACAAAAGCATAATCAGCGTGATGATAATGTTGTTGATACCCAGTTTTTGAAACAGCCAAATATGTTCAATGCTCTTTGCAAATCGCAAGAATGCAAATATCCCAACATCTATTGCTTTACTTTCGTTCATTATCCAGAACGCACCGCCAATAAGCAAAATGAAAACGATGATATCCGCTTTATCGACAAAGCCATCAAAAAGAGCCGAAAACACTTGCCAAGTTTGCGGATTTGCATCCACATAATGAAAAGAATTTCCGTCGATTACTTCTTTTATATTCCCGTTTTCGAGTTGTATTTGCTGTCTGTCGAATGCGCCACCCGGAATAATCCAAGTCAGAAAAGCAGCAAACAAAATGATGTAAAATACAATGACATACGTGTGTGGAATCGCATTTTTCTTTTTCATCGGTATGGGCTTTTCGGAAGTGTTGTTCATCTTTATTTAGAAATTTTAAATTCGGTTTACACCTAAACGCCTTGCGTCTTGGCCTTTGGTCGCTCTACCAACAACATCAAGAAAAAGAAAAACCCAAACAAAACAACATTCAAATAAATAGACGTATTGAACAAGACGCTGAGAGCATACACAAGTAGGGCAACAAGCGGATAAAATACTATTTTCATCACTTCGTATGGAATTGGGAAATACCTTCGACCATAAAAATAAGAAAGTACCATAGGCACAAAATAGGCGAAAAACACAGCCCAAGCAGCGCCGTAAATTCCCCAAGCAGGAATAAGGACAATATTTGCCGCTATGGCTATAACTGCTCCAATAAGCGAAAACCAAGCGCCATAAATCGTTTTGTCGGTGAGCTTATACCAAAAAGAAAGATTGTAAAAAATTCCCAAAGAAAGATTTGCCATCAGTAAAATAGGAACAACACCCAATCCGGAACGATACGACGAACCAATAAAATATTGAATGAAGTCGAGAAAAAGCATCGTTCCAAGAAAAATAAATGTTCCGGCAATCACAAACCATTTCATTACCAAAGCGTAGGTTTTTTGAGCGTCTTTGTTGCTGGCTTCGCCAAAGAAAAAAGGATCGGCAGCATAGCGAAAAGTTTGAATAAAAAGTACCATAATTACAGCAATTTTGGCATTTGCTCCATAGATTCCCAAGTCTGTCATGGCCATTTCCGGATTGGCCGATAAATGCGGAAAGAGAATCTTATCTAAAGAAACAGGGATAATTCCGGCAATACTCACCACCAAAATGGGCCAAGTATAGCGCATCATCCGTTTCCACAATTCCAAATCGAAACCCGCTTTCAAAAAGCGATAACTTGAAAGCATAAACAAGAGCGTGATGCCGCTTGCAATCAAATTTGACAGAAAGATATAGCCAATCAGCTCATCGGAATTGAAAAAAGAGCTAACAAAACGGTGCATCATTCCGCCGTCGGCTTGTTTGATTACCTGAGTACANNGTGTGTTGCGTATAATCCAAACCCGTGGCAATGCTATCTTTTAAGACAATGAAAAGGAATAAAAAGAAAAGGCTACTTACCAAAAGTGAAATCAGACTTGTGCTATACACTTTGTCTTTTCCCTTTTCTGTTTCGGCAAAGCGAAAGAATGTCGTTTCCATTCCATAGGTCAGAAAAGCAAATAAAACGGCTATGTAGGCATACAATTCAGTTACTGTTCCATATTCGGCCGCCGGCAATGTGTAGGTATAAAGCGGAACCAATAGATAGTTTAGCAATCGACCTACAATGCTACTCAGTCCGTATATAGCCGTTTGGCCTAATAGTCTTTTTAAAGGGTTCAATGTTTTGTCTATTTACGGCAAATATAGAAAAATGTAAACAAATGAAAGAAGTTCCTGTTAATGAGCAATTGATAACGCCTATCCAAATTAAATCTACGCTCCGCGAAGCAAATAAAAACAGCTTGTCAGATTGAAATATTTCAGTATTTTTGCGGCAGAATTCAGATATTCCTCCCCGTTGTGGCGTATTTGATTTATAAAGAAGAGTGGAGAGACTAGGCTCTGTGAAACTCTGGCAACCTGCTTTCGGGAAAGGTGCCAATACCCAGATTCAGCAAAAAGAGCTGAATGCTTATAAATAAATATCGCTTATGAAAACAATTTACGAAAAAACACACCATTCATCCTCTCCTATGCGCATGCGTTAGCGTAAAGCTTGTATTATCTTTGTAATCAGGTTTTACGCGAATTAAATCAGCGGCTTCACTACATTGCAAACTCTTCAATGCAGGATTATACTATTTCGTTTTGATGAAAAAATAGCACGCAAAAAAATATTCGAGAGAAAAGACCAAAATAGACCAAAAAATGAGCAACATAAAAGAAGAAATTAAAAAAAGAGTCCTTATCCTCGACGGAGCAATGGGCACGATGATTCAGAATTACAATCTCACCGAAGAAGATTTTCGGGGGAAACGATTTCGGGATTGGCCGGTAAATGTAAAAGGAAACAACGATTTGCTTTCGCTCACCCAAGCATCAATCATCCAAAATATTCACGAAGAATATTTAGACGCCGGGGCCGATATTATCGAAACCAACACTTTCAATGCCAATCGCATTTCTCTGGCCGATTATCAAATGGAATCTTTGACTGATGAAATCAATCTTACAGCGGCTCAAATTGCGCGAGCTGCAGCAGATAAATACACGGCTCTAACACCCGACAAACCACGCTTTGTAGCCGGAATATTAGGCCCAACAAACAAAACAAGCTCTCTTTCGCCCGATGTGAACGATCCGGGTTTTCGCGCTGTAAATTTCGACGATTTAAAAACTATTTATTTCCAGCAAGCCAAAGCCCTCTTTGATGGAAAAGTAGATGTTTTTATGGTAGAAACCATTTTTGACACCCTCAATGCGAAAGCGGCTCTTTTTGCATTGGAAGAACTGTTTGAGCAAGAAAATGAAAAACGGCCGGTGATGGTTTCCGGAACAATTACCGATGCCAGCGGACGCACTCTTTCCGGGCAAACATTGGAAGCTTTTCTGAATTCGGTTTCCCATATTGAACTTCTAAGCATTGGCTTAAATTGCGCTTTAGGAGCCGAACAACTTCGTCCTTATCTGAAGGAACTTTCCGAAAAAGCTCCTTTTTATGTGAGCGTTCACCCCAATGCCGGTTTACCCAATCAGTTTGGCGAGTACGACGAAAGTCCGGAGAAAATGGGACATCATATTCACAATTTTCTCGATCATCAATTTACAAATATCGTCGGCGGATGCTGTGGTACCACTCCGGCTCATATCCGCGAAATGGCAAAATATGCCAAAAACGCTTCCATTCGAAAAATCCCAATCCGCGACAACGAAACACGATTGAGCGGCCTTGAACCATTGAAAATTAGCAAGACGGTGAACTTTGTAAACATTGGCGAACGAACCAATGTGAGTGGATCGAAAATGTTTGCACGCTTGATTCGAGAGAAAAAATACGAAGAAGCACTTACGATTGCCCGACACCAAGTGGAAGGCGGCGCCCAAATTATAGATGTATGTATGGACGATGCCATGCTGGATGCCGAAACAGAGATGACCACTTTTTTGAACCAACTGGCTTCAGAACCCGACATTGCTCGAATTCCCATCATGATCGACAGCTCAAAATGGAGCGTAATTGAAGCCGGACTAAAATGCGTTCAAGGAAAAGCAATCGTTAACTCGATCAGTTTAAAAGAAGGCGAAAAAGTTTTTCTGGAACAAGCAAAAAAAATAAAACGCTATGGCGCAGCCGTGGTAGTGATGGCTTTCGACGAAAGCGGTCAAGCCGCCGATTTCAACACCAAAATTGCAGTTTGCAACCGAGCCTATCATTTGTTGGTCGATCAAATTGGCTTTGCCGCCGAAGATATTATTTTCGATCCAAATATTCTTACAATCGGTACCGGAATCAAAGAACATGCGAATTATGCTGTTGATTTTATAAACAGCACTAAATGGATTAAGGAAAATATTCCCCACGTCAAAGTAAGCGGAGGCGTGAGTAATTTAAGTTTTGCATTTCGGGGAAACGATCCCATTCGAGAAGCCATTCATACGGTTTTTCTCTATCATGCCATTCTAGCCGGAATGGATATGGCCATTGTAAACCCTGCTATGTTGCAGATTTACGACGAAATCCCCAAAGAGCTTTTGGTTTTGATCGAAGATTTGGTTTTAAACCGACGAAAAGATGCCACCGAACGCGTTTTGGTTTACATCGAAAACAACCAAAATATTGGAACCGCAAAAGTAGCAGAACAAATTTTGGGATGGAGAAGCGAAACGGTTGAAAATCGCTTAGCACATGCGCTGGTAAAAGGAATTACCGATTTTATTGAAGAGGATTTAAAAGAAGCGCAAAAAAACTTTGCCTTCTCACTCCATATCATCGAAGGACCTTTGATGGATGGTATGAATCGGGTGGGAGATTTGTTTGGCTCCGGGAAAATGTTTTTGCCTCAAGTTGTTAAAAGTGCTCGTGTTATGAAAAAAGCGGTCGCCTATCTTCTTCCTTTCATCGAAACAGAAAATGCAGGCGAAAAAGTAAGTGCCGGAAAAGTTCTCTTGGCTACTGTTAAAGGCGATGTACACGATATTGGGAAAAATATTGTAGGCGTCATTTTGGGCTGCAACAATTTTGAAGTGATTGATTTAGGTGTAATGGTTTCGGCCGAAAAAATTATACAAACGGCCATTGATGAAAATGTGGATATTGTAGGATTGAGTGGATTGATTACTCCTTCGCTCGAAGAAATGGCCAATGTAGCCGCCGAAATGCAAAGCCGTAAACTCACAATTCCCATTCTGATTGGCGGCGCAACAACCTCCGAAATTCATACCGCCGTAAAAATTGCACCGGCTTATGATACCTTGGTTGTTCATGTTAAAGACGCGTCGAGAAGTGTGCAAATAGCCAGCCGACTCATCGACAAGAAAGAAAAACTGAAACTTGCAGATGAGATTCGTCTGAAATATGAAAATCTGCGCGAAAAACACAATCTGAACAAATCGGCAAAGAACTTTATTTCGCTCGCAACAGCACGAAAAAATGCTTTCCTTTCGACCAAAGAAAATGCGCAAATTGTTCGTCCAACACAAATAGGTGTTCAGGTAAAAACGTATTCAGTGGAAGAAATCCGCCCATGGATTGATTGGACTTTCTTTTTTCACGCCTGGAAAATAAGTGGTAAATATCCGGCCGTTTTCCTCGATCCCATCAAAGGAACGGAAGCCCGGAAACTTTGGGACGAAGGGCAATTGATTTTAGACGAGATGGAAAAAGACAAGCGGATTCAACCCAAAGCGGTCTTTGGTCTTTTTCCGGCATCCAAAAATCAAGAAACCATTCGGCTTTTCAAAGATGAAAAGCAGACAAAAATAAGTGCTGAGTTTCAGTTTTTGCGCAACCAAGAGAAAAAAGAACAAACTGCTTTCAATCTTTCTTTGGCCGATTTTGTTTTGCCACAGAGCGAACAAGAAACGGACTTTTTAGGCGCTTTTGTAGTGAGCTCGGGTGATGGCGCAGACTTTCTGAGCAAAGAATATGCGCAAAAAAACGACGATTACAACGCTATTATGGTGAAAATTCTGGCCGATCGCTTGGCTGAAGCTTTGGCCGAATTAGTACATTTCGATGTCCGCACAAAATTCTGGGCTTATGCCCCTGACGAGAAAAAAGACATTCCATTGATCTTGAGAGAGAAATACCGCGGGATTCGTCCGGCTCCAGGATATCCGGCTTGTCCGGAACATTCCGAGAAAGAAGTTCTTTTCGATTTATTGCAAGTCGAAAAAAATATCGACGTCCGACTTACCGAAAACTTTGCCATGTATCCCGCATCAAGCGTTTCGGGATTTTATTTTGCCCATCCCGAAAGTCAATATTTTAATGTTGGCAAAATTGCCGACGATCAATTGGCAGATTACGCCAAAAGAAAAAATATTTCGCTCGAAAGAGCAAAATCCTTACTTAGTCATAATCGCTAAAAATTAAAATACAAAATGAAGGTAACCGAACACATACAGAAAGCCTCTAAAACACTCTTTTCTTTTGAGCTTCTTCCTCCTTTGAAAGGCGAACAGTTCAGTCATATTCAAGATAAAATCAATCCGTTGTTGGAGTTTAATCCGGCTTATATAAACATTACCTATCATCAGGAAGAAATTGAATACGAAACGCTTCCCGGTGGACTTCTGAAAAAACACACGGTGCGCAAACGACCAGGAACCGTTGGGATTTCTTCGGCCATTCAATACAAAACGGGGATTGATGTGGTGCCACATTTGATTTGTGGTGGATTTACACGCGAAATCACCGAAAACGCATTAATCGATTTGTATTTTTTGGGTATCGATAATCTCCTGTTGCTGCGTGGCGATCCTCCTGCAACACAAAAATATTTCGTTCCCGAACCGGATGGAAATGCTTTTGCTGTGGATTTGGTAAAACAAGTGAGCAATTTGAACAAAGGAATTTATCTTGAAGAAGGCTTAGAAAATGCACATCCTACCAATTTTTGTATTGGAGTTGCCGGTTATCCCGAAAAACATCCCGAAGCCGCCAACCCTCAGAGCGATCTGATTAACCTGAAAGCAAAAGTAGATGCCGGAGCAGATTATATTGTAACGCAAATGTTTTTTGACAACCAAAAATATTTCGACTTTGTAAAAAGCTGTCGCGCAATCGGAATCGACATCCCAATCATTCCGGGGCTTAAACCATTGTCGGCAAAAAATCAATTGGTTGCTTTGCCCCAAACTTTTCATGTAGATATTCCGCAAGGCTTGGCCAAGGAAGTGCAGAAGTGCAAATCAAAACAATCTATTTACGAATTAGGAATAGCATGGAGTATAGCACAAAGCAAAGAACTGATAGCCGCCGGTGTGCCTGTTTTGCATTATTATACCATGGGGAAATCCGACAATATCCGACAAATTGCAAAAGCTGTTTTTTAAACCTTAAAAAAATAACCAAAGCTGGGCAAATACAATCAATCTGGCTATTTCAAGCAGCTAACTCGTCCTTAAAATTTAGGTGCTTGGTACTCCGTTTTTGGTTTTATTTTCCGCTTATCTCCGCCACTAGAACAGTCTTTTTGCTGCTGTTCGGGCTTATTTGCTTTTATTTTTGTGTGGTGTTAAATTCTTTCAGGACGATACAGAATATCCAGTCCACATTCCATTAAATATTCAAAAAAAAACTCCGAAGACTACGGAGTTTTTTTAGTTCTGATAGTTTTTGTTACTCACATTTTGAGAAACCACAGTGTTTACAAGTTAAACAACCTTCTTTATAAATTAGAGCATCTTCGGCTCCACACTCAGGACATTTATTCTTTTCGGCTTTTGTACCGTCGGGAATGTATTTTTTCAAACTACGCACAACGCCATTTTTCCAGGTGTTGATGCTTTCGTTATCAAAGTTTAAGTTTGAGATTAACTCAACAGCCTGATACAATGGCATTCCATGACGCAAAATCCCTGAAATCAGTTTTGCATAGTTCCAAAATGTTTTATCGAAAGTGCGCGACAATCCTTCGGAAGTCACTTTATACCCTTGTTTATCAAGAAACTGGAAATCGTAACGAGCGCGTTCGCTGTCTTTTTTGAAACGAATTACCGCTCCTTTTTCTACCCAAGGCGGCAAATAAAAATCGTCGGCTTTTCCTGTAAAAACTTCATAAGGTCTTCCATCGAGCAGGCCAACAACGGCTATCCATTTTTCGTAATCGTTCTGAAAACGTATCACATCGGCTTCCAATCGTTTTGGACGAATAGGCGCTTGGGTTTCATGAAATTCATTGTCCTTTTTATCTTTGTCTGTTTTGCCCACCAATACTCCCGAACGTGATCCGTCGCGGTAAATGGTCATTCCTTTGCAGCCCGATTCCCAAGCCGACTGATACACCTGACTTACAAGATCTTCCGTAGCGTCTGCGGGTAAGTTTACGGTAACAGAGATAGAATGGTCCACCCATTTTTGGATTTCGCCTTGCATTCTTACTTTACTCAGCCAATCAATATCGTTTGAAGTGGCTTTGTGATAAGGCGATTTTGCAATTATTACGCCTAAATCTTTATCGTTGTAGCCCTTCACTTCGTGTTCGTTGTAACCATTTATGCGCAACCAGTCCATAAATTTTGGGTGAAATACATTGTATTCTTCCCAACTGTCGCCCACTTCGTCCACAAAACCGATTGTCACATTTTTATCGTTCGGGTTTACCTTCCGTCTGCGTTTATAGGCCACCATAAATACCGGTTCTATTCCGGATGTTGTTTGTGTACAAATACTTACACTTCCTGTTGGAGCAATGGTGAGCAAAGCAATATTTCTACGGCCGTATTTTTTCATTTCTTCAATTACTTCCGGTGCTGCTTCGCGAATACGACTTACAAAAGGATTGTTGGCTTCTCGCTCATAATTAAAAATCGGGAAAGCGCCTCTGTCTTTGGCCAAATTGATGGACGAACGATAGGCTTCGATGGCCAATGTTTTATGTACTTCGGTGGAAAAGGTAACGGCTTCGCCCGAACCATAACGAAGACCCAAAGCGGCCAACATATCGCCTTCGGCAGTGATTCCAATTCCTGTTCTGCGTCCTTCGATACTTTTTCTTTTTATATTTTCCCAAAGATTGAGTTCAACACGTTTTATTTCCTTTTCTTCAGGGTCAGCTTCAATTTTAGCTAAAATGCGATCTACTTTTTCGATTTCTAAATCGATAATGTCGTCCATAATGCGTTGTGCATAATGCACATGTTGAGCAAATAATTCGGAATTGAAAATTGCATTTTTTGTGAAAGGATTTTCCACATAACTGTACAAATTCAGGGCTAACAATCGGCAACTATCATACGGACACAATGGGATTTCGCCACACGGATTGGTCGAAACGGTTCGGAATCCCATATCGGCATAAGAATCAGGAACAGACTCTCTGATTACGGTATCCCAAAACAAAATTCCCGGTTCGGCCGATGCCCACGCATTGTGAATGATTTTTTCCCACAACTGTCGTGCGTCTATTTCTTTTACAACTTTTGGGTTTGAGCTATTGATAGGATATTGTTGGCGATAAGTGCTTCCAGAAACCACCGCCCGCATAAATTCATCCTCAATCTTAACAGAAACATTTGCTCCTGTCACTTTTCCTTGCGACATCTTTGCATCGATAAAAGCTTCGGCATCGGGATGTTTTACGGAAATGCTGAGCATCAATGCGCCTCTTCGTCCGTCTTGAGCCACTTCGCGGGTGGAATTGGAATAGCGTTCCATAAACGGCACAATGCCCGTAGAAGTCAATGCGCTGTTTTTTACTGCTGATCCGGCCGGACGTATATGCGATAAATCGTGACCGACACCACCACGGCGTTTCATCAACTGAACTTGCTCTTGATCAATTTTCATAATTCCTCCGTATGAATCTGAACTTCCGTCATTTCCAATTACAAAACAGTTGGACAAAGAGGAAATTTGGAAATTATTTCCAATTCCCGCCATTGGACTTCCAGCCGGAACAATGTATTTAAAGTCTCTCAAAAGCTCGAAAATAGTTTCTTTTGAAATTGGATTTGGGTATTTTTGTTCGATACGATGCACTTCAAAAGCAATTCGTTCGTGCATATCGTCGGGTGTACGTTCAAATATTTCACCATCGGAATTTTTGAGAGCGTATTTGTTCATCCAAACACTGGCAGCCAATTCGTCGCCTTTGAAATAAACCGAGGCGGTTTTTGCTACTTCTTGATGAGTATAGGCCTTCATAGTGTTTGCAACCGCGCCTGCACTTTCGGAAGCCGTGCTTTTTTCCACTTTTAATGTAACTTCCGAATGAAGTCGCTTTACTTCTATCTGCCGATAGAAACTTGCAGTAGTATCGCTTTTTTCTTCGTTAACAAGTGGCTGGTTGGCGAACAAATCTTTCTCCATAATTTTATTGAATTCTATTAATTTTTTTGATTTTTGAAGCCCTTTTTGTCTTCATTTTACCCGATCAAATGTAAAAATCATTTTCTTAAAACAGCCTTTTTAATTATCAACAGAGCGCTGTTATTAACTTTAGAAATTTCGTAAATGCTTGATATTATTGATGAAATAATTTTGGAAGACTTTAAATTTATTTTTTTCGCTTCTTATATAACTAATTGATATTGTTTAGAATACACGAAATAAATTAAAAATAAATCGGTTTTTTTTACTTTTTTTAAAAAACAAAATGAATTATTTTTTTTAAATTTTTGTGATTTTTGGCACAGCCCTTGCACATGGACGCTTCTAAATTTTGGACATCCTTCTGCAAAAATGCCAAACACCAATGCCTGCTTCATTCTGCCGAAGATATTTCAAATAAGGAAACTCAAATTTAGCAATAATGGAACTGTTTTTTTTGACTGTTTTCGTAAATACATTTCACTGCCGTGCCTTTGAAAATTTCCGCTTTCAACTATTTTTTACCCGTTAACAAACCTTATTTTGGAGCTTTCTAACCAAGATATTCAGTTCAAAATTACATGCTGACTTAGGATGCATTTTGAGAAACTCTAAATTTGCAATTTCGTCAAAATATTGTAAAGCTGTTCAGAAAACACAGCATCATTTCCTGCATTGAGTGTTTTATAAAACCGAAAAGTGTTCGACTTTTAGATCAATTTCTTGACTTGAGAGCCATCGTAGGACCATTTCAAATAGATGGCGCCCCAGGTAAATCCGCCTCCAAAAGCAGCCAATATCAACTTGTCTCCTTTTTTCAGTTGGCTTTCCCAATCGTACAAACACAAGGGAATTGTGGCGTCGGTCGTGTTTCCGTATTTTTCGATGTTTATCATTACCTGCTCTTTTCGTATTCCCATTCTTCGTGCCGTAGCGTCAATTATTCGTAAGTTGGCTTGATGAGGAACCAACCAAGCCAATTCTTCCGGATTGATATTGTGTTTAGTCATCATATCGGCCGATACATCGGCCATGCGTGAAACTGCAAATTTAAAGACCGATTGTCCTTCTTGATAAATATAGTGTTCACGGTTGGCCACGGTTTTTTGCGTTGGAGGATAGACCGATCCGCCGGCTTTTTGGTAAAGAAAATCTTTCCCGGATCCATCGGTATGCAAATCGGCATCAATGATGCCGTAATCTTCGGTTGTGGGTTCGAGCATAACTGCCCCGCCGGCATCGCCAAAAAGAATGCAGTTCTTGCGATCGGTATAATCGACAATGGCCGACATTTTATCGGCACCCACTACAACTACTTTTTTGTATAGACCAGATTCAACATACATACGGCCGGTTTGAAGTGCAAACAAAAATCCCGAACAAGCGGCATTCAGATCAAAAGCAAAAGCATTAATACAGCCCGCTTTATGCGCTATAATATTGCTGGTGGCCGGAAACAACATGTCGGGAGTAACTGTGGCGCAAATGATTACGTCAACTTCTTCGGCTTTTGTATTCGTTTTTTCCAGCAAACCCAAGAGCGCCTTGGCACCCATATCGGAAGTTCCTTTGCCCTCACCTTTTAAAATATGTCGTTCTTTTATTCCAGTGCGTGATTGTATCCATTCATCGGTGGTGTCCACCATGGTGGAAAGTTCTTCATTTGTTAAAATATACTCTGGAACACATGCATGAATTCCGGTAAGCGCGGCATTGATTTTCGACATGATAATTTTTAAGTTTTTGAGGCGGCGAAATTGCGTTTTTTTTAGCTGCTTACAAAATTTTTTAACGTTATTTTCGAAAATAACACTTAATTTTTTCGAAAAATAATTAAAATAATTCGAAATTAAATTGCCTTTGAGTCGAAAAACAAACATTGCTCATTGCTTTGAGCCATATGAATTTGTTAATTCCTATTTATAAGGAAGGTTTTCTTTTTTCGTTGTAGCAGGTTCTACAAAGCGGCTCATAACTATCGGTTTCGCCCAGTACCACCAAGTCTTCTTTTTGAATTGTACGATGACTGTATTGGGCTAGATTTCCACAATGAATACAGATGGCATGCACTTTTGTTACATATTCGGCTGTGGCCAACAAATTGGGAATTGGGCCAAATGGAACTCCTTTGAAATCCATATCCAAACCGGCTACAATAACGCGTATTCCTCTATCGGCTAGCTGATTGCATACAGAAACTAGCTGATTGTCGAAAAACTGAGCTTCATCAATTCCAACAACCGAAACATCGTTTACATACAGCAGAATTTGCTCAGCACTTTCTACCGGTGTACTTGTAATGCTATTGGCATTGTGCGAAACGACTTCAATATCGTCGTAACGGGTATCAATGGCAGGTTTAAAAATCTCTACTTTTTGCTTTGCAATTTTTGCACGCGTGAGGCGACGGATCAATTCCTCCGTTTTTCCGGAAAACATGGAGCCGCAAATTACTTCTATCCAGCCTCTTCGGACTTTGTGATTATTGGTTATCTCTAAAAACATTTATTAACAAATAAGCATTAACAAAATTACTTTACACAATAAAACGAGGCTTCTTTTCTTTCTATATTTAAAGTGTTATTTTTGGCCTTCCGTAATGAGCAAAAGTAAAGAAGTTCGGAAAGAATCCCAACAAAAGCAAAACAAATAAAGTAGAAATATTATTCAGACTGAACGATGAAATTAAATGTTGTTTTAGAAGAAATGGAACAGGTTTTAAATGAGATCAATGAACAATTTGAAACCATAAAAAAACATGAAATACGCGTACCGCAGATTGAAATTGATATTCTAATGTCGACCATGCGAAAACTTTATGAAGACATGAGTTATTTAAACAGAATGTCGCAAGGGATTCCTGAAGAGGTTCCGAAAGAAATCATCGAAAAAATAGTATCGTCCGAATTTTCGGCCGTCGAAACGCTGCCGGAGGAAAATATCGATATTGTAGATCAGCAACTCAAGGAAGACGCATTGAGTTATGAACAGATTACGAATGATTTTTTGAAAGAAATAAACTCGTTGGAAGAAACTGCTAAACGCGAAGCTGAGACCGAAATTGAATTTGAAAAACCTCTTGAATCAAAAAAAGACAGGATCGAAAACTCCAGCCCCAAGAAGACCTCAAACCAAAAAGCGAGTTTGCTTTTTCAATTTGAAGACGATATTTTTACAGTAAACGATTCGGCTGCTCAAAAAGCCGAAGATAAAAGTGTGGTGACTAAATTGAACAATACCCGGATTGAAAATCTGAAATCCGCTATTGGCATCAACGACAAGTTTTATTTTATCAACGAACTTTTCAAAGGCAATTCGCAAGCCTACGAAGATGTGATTTACACGCTGAATAATTTTAAACGATTCGAAGAGGCCATGCAATATGTGAGCACACTCAAATATCGTTACGATTGGAATATAGAGGCCGAAGCGTATCAAAAACTCATTCATTTTCTCGAACGCAAGTTTGTCGAAATTCACGCCTAAGTTTTCTCTTTCGTAGATTGATGTATTAAAATACAGCATTCGACTGGCCGCTTATAGCTATCGTTCTATTTGAAAATGAACAGCCCTTTTCGCTCTTATTCAGAACATAAAATTGCATTCAAACAACCTATAATGAACTCTTGGTTTTCTTTTTCAGAGCAGATTCGATTTTATCTTCAATCAAAAAATGCGCATGGAATCCACTCTCCTTTTGTGTATAATTTTTATACTTCTGTCAAATCGCTCTCCAAAAAGCAATCGAATTCCTTCAGTGAGCCAACAGTTTTTAGTCAGAAGCAAAACCAAATTATCCAATCAATCCTGGCCTATTTAGATCCAAATAAGATTCTGCTAATACACCATGAAAATCGAAAAGAAATGTATTTTCAGAAATTTTTTTCAAAAAAAATGACTGTCTTTATTGCCGACGGACTTCAAAAATTGCCTCAAAATAAAGAAAATTTCGATTTAATTGTTTTATCTAACTCGCTTTTAGCCAGCCACAAAGAACTCTTTCGCGTTCTATCGTCGTACATTTCCGGCAATAGCGTTGTAATCATTCCTCATATTCATGCGTCAAAGCTCACAATCGACCAATGGAAAACGCTCATTGAAGAAAAAACCATCCGATTAAGCCTCGACCTATATTTTATAGGCTTGCTCTTTTTCAGAACGGAATCTTCCAAACAGAATTTCTATTTGCGATTTTAGAAATGTTCAAATCGTTTGAAGAATTATGTCTAATTTTGAAACCAATACAAAACCATAATTATGCGTGAAAAAGTTATCGCTATCAAAGATATTGCAAAACATTATCAGGTAGGAACACAGTTGGTGGTAGCCATCAAAAGCATTAGTATCGATATTTATAAAAATGAATATGTAGCTTTAATGGGACCTTCGGGCTCAGGGAAATCTACTTTGATGAATATTTTAGGATGTCTCGACACACCAACGCGTGGGGAATATTTTCTTGCCGGCCACGATGTAAGCAAGATGCAAGACAACGAACTGGCCGAAATCCGAAACCGTGAAATCGGTTTTGTTTTTCAAACCTTCAACTTATTGCCTCGTTCAACAGCACTGGAAAACGTGATGCTACCATTGATTTATGCCGGATATTCCAAAAAAGACAGAATCGAAAAAGCCACCAAAACACTCACCAATGTTCATCTTTCGGACAGAATGGATCACCGCCCAAATGAACTTTCGGGCGGCCAACGTCAGCGTGTGGCAGTTGCAAGAGCATTGGTAAACAATCCTTCTATTATCTTGGCCGACGAACCAACAGGAAACCTCGATTCCAAAACATCCATTGAAATTATGGGTCTTTTTGAAGAAATTCATGCCGCTGGAAATACCGTAATCATTGTCACACACGAAGAAACTATTGCCAAACATTGCCACCGAATTGTGCGCTTAATCGATGGCGAAATTGCGAATGATTATTTAAACAACGAAATTGTTCGCGTAAACCATAGAACTGAATTGCAAAGCGTTTAAGTTCTTCTTTCTATTTTTGCCTAGCCGAATTTTGTAGATTTGTTCAATAAATCATTGTCCAATGCTGTTTTACTACATTTTATTTTTTGTTATTGCCGTTTCTGTGCTCCTGCTCTTTCTAATTGTAAGAGGATTCAAAAATCCTGTAAATCCGCACAATACGATTCCAAAAGATATTGGCAAAGAAATTAAAGAAGTTCGCTTTCCCTCCATAAAAGGAAAGGAACTTTATGCTTGGAAAGTGAATGTAAATCCGGATTTTCCCACCTTGATTCTTGTTCATGGCTGGGGTCGAAACGTAGAACGCATGGCTCCTTATTTAAGAAAGCTTTGCTGCCGCGGATTCAATCTGTTTGCTTTTGATGCTCGTGGACACGGAAACAGTCACCAAGAAAACCACATGACTGTTGTTAAATTTGCCGAAGACATTGATTCGGCCATTGACTTTATAGTCAAGGATGAATACCATCATAACAAAGAAATTTCGCTCATCGGCTTGTCTATTGGCGGCGCGTCTTCTATTTTGGCTGCCAGTCGCGATGAGCGTATTCTAAAAGTAGTCACCGTGGGCGCTTTTTCGCATCCGCTCGAAGTGATGCGCAAGCAAATCAGCGATCGTCATATTCCTTATTTTCCATTTATTTGGCTGTTCTTCAAATTTGTAAAATGGCGCACAAAACTCGACTTTGACGCCATTGCTCCAGTGAATAATATCGCTAAGTCCAGTGCTGGTTTTTTACTTATTCAAGGTATCGACGATAAAATTGTTCCGCTGGAACAGGCTCACAAATTAAAAAAAGCACAACCCAAGGCGATACTATGGGAAATTCCTGGTCGAGGACATTCTAATTGTCATTTAGAAGAGGGATTTTGGGAAAAAATTGGTGATTTCTTGGTTCCAAAATAACATTTATATCATGAGCTATCCGCTGAGTGAAGAAGAAAAAAACAAACGCCTCATTTGGGCTGTAACCCGATCGGTGCTGGAAACGGATAACTATAAGCATAAAAGACACGGACAAAAAAGCAAAAGCAATTGGAATTTATTTACCAAAGTACTTGGTATTTTTGTCTTTTTTATGAAACTTTTTGGTTTGTATCAAGCCGGTTTGGCCAATGTGTTTAAAATTCGCATTCAAAAACACCGCCTTTCTTTTCCCAACCTTCCCGCCCAATTTGATGGCTTTCGGATTCTCCATTTATCCGATCTACATATTGATAGTGTAGCCGGATTGGAAGATACTATTATCGAACGAATAAAAGAAGTCGATTTTGATCTTTGCGTTCTAACGGGCGATTATCGGCAATCTAGTGCAGGAGTGTTTACGCATATATTGAAACCTATAAAGAAGATTGCCCATCATATTCAGGCAGAATTTGGGCCTTTGGCCGTACTAGGAAATCACGACACTTATTTGATGGCGAATTTCGAAAATGAAAGCGGAATCCGACTATTGATAAATGAAACCGTGGAACTAAAAAGAGGCGATGATAAACTGATTGTCAGCGGCGCCGACGATCCTTTCTCATACTATACCGATGCCAGCCTTTTGGCGTTCACACCCGAAAAAGCGTTCAAAATTGCTTTGGTACATACTTCCGAATTGGCCGACATAGCCGCCGATAACGAATATGACCTTTATTTGTGTGGCCACACACACGGTGGACAAATATGTCTTCCGGGCGGAAAAGCGTTGATATCGCACCAAACAGAAGGAAATAAATACATTAGTGGGTTTTGGAATTTAGGCCAAATGCGCGGCTATACTTCCGCAGGCTGTGGCGTTTCGGGCGTTGCATTGCGCTACAACTGTTTGCCTGAAATTACCCTTTTTGAGTTGTCGAAAAATTAATTGGGTTTTCCGGCAATCACCACCACAATTTCGCCTCTTACGCCTTGTTTTTCAAAATGCTGATACAGCTCCGTCAAACTTCCTCTTACGGTTTGTTCGTACATTTTGCTCAACTCCCTCGAAACACTGGCTTGCCTTTCGCCACCAAAAAAATCCGCAAATTGCGCCAAACTTTTGATCAGCCGATGAGGCGATTCGTAAAAAATCATGGTAAATGGATTTTCGGCCAATTCTTTTAATCGCGTTTGACGTCCTTTTTTATGAGGTAAAAATCCCTCAAAATGAAAACGATCATTTGGCAAACCAGAATTTACCAGCGCAGGAACAAAAGCAGTTGCTCCCGGCAAACAGTCAACCTCAATGTTGTTTTTTATACATTCGCGAACCAGCAAAAAGCCGGGATCGGAAATAGCAGGCGTTCCGGCATCGCTTATCAAAGCTATTGTTTCTCCTCTCAAAATTCGCTCCACAAGATGAACAATTGTTTTGTGTTCGTTGTGAATATGATAAGACATCATTCGTTTTTCGATGCCTAAGTGTTTGAGCAATTGGCCACTTGTTCGTGTATCTTCGGCCAGCAGCACATCCACTTCTTTCAAAACACGTATTGCCCTGAGAGTAATATCTTCCAGATTTCCTATGGGAGTAGGTACCAAAAAAAGTTTCGACATCCAATAAATATTTTTTCAAATGTATGTTCTTTTTGATTTACTTGCTTGAAGTTTTATTTGTTTTGTGTATTTTTGAATGGTTTTTTAAGACCAAGATTTCCCTTTTCCACATCTACACAAAGGGATCAAACAAAAAGCTTTCGCGCTTTTTTAAGGCAATTAAAAAAGATGAATGATTAGAAGGAAAAAATCTGATGATAAAATTTAAAGGAAATATTATTTCTAAATTACCCGGCGTTGAAACCTCCATTTTTGCGGTAATGTCGGGCTTAGCCGTTAAACACAAAGCCATTAATCTGTCGCAAGGATTTCCCGATTTTCCCGTCTCGGAAAAATTAATCTCTGCTATTCATAAAAAAATGACGGCAGGATTCAATCAATATGCTCCCATGACCGGAATTCCGGCTTTGCGCGAACAAATTGTTGCCAAGGCTTCGAAAACCTACGGAATAGACTACAACGCGGAAAGCGAAGTAACGGTTACTGCCGGCGGCACTCAGGCACTTTTTACGGCCATAAGTGCTTTTGTCCGCGAAGAAGACGAAGTAATCATTTTTGAGCCCGCCTACGATTCATATAGCCCGGCTGTTCGTTTGAATGGTGGAGTCGTAAAATATGCCCAACTTAGATTGCCCGATTACCATATCGATTGGCAAGAAGTAGCAAAAATGGTGACAAACCGAACGCGAATGATCATTATCAATACACCGCATAACCCAACAGGCAGTATATTGAGCGAAAACGATATGAAGGAATTGCACAAGATTACAAAGAAAACTGATATTATCATTCTGAGTGACGAAGTGTACGAACATATCATTTTTGAAGACATTAAACATCAAAGCGTTTGTGCCTATCCCGAATTGGCCGAAAGGAGCTTGGTTGTTGGCAGTTTTGGGAAAACTTTTCATGCCACCGGATGGAAAATAGGTTTTGTATTGGGCCCGGAGAATCTAATGAGCGAATTCAGAAAAGCGCATCAGTTCAATGTGTTTTCCGTAAACACGCCGATTCAACACGCTTTGGCCGACTTTTTGGCCGACGAGGAAAACTACCTTCACTTGGGAGCGTTTTATCAGCAAAAGCGCGATTTCTTTACCGATCGTCTGAAAAATGCGCGATTTAAAATAATCCCCACTTTTGGAACCTATTTTCAACTACTCGACTATTCGGCCATTTCTGACGAAAAAGAAATGGATTTTGCCAAAAGGCTTATTACCGAATTTGGAATAGCCAGCGTTCCTGTCTCCGCTTTTTATCAGAAAAAAGAAGACAATAAAATTCTACGCTTTTGTTTTGCCAAAGGCGAAAAAACACTCGAAAAAGCAGCCACTATTTTATGCAAGATTTAAAAGTTAGCATCGTTCAGTCCGATTTGGTTTGGAAAGACAAAACGGCCAATTTAGCCAGCTTTGGCTACGATATTGAACAGATTGAAGAGAAAGTAGATTTAATTGTACTTCCCGAAATGTTCAACACCGGTTTTGTTATCGAGCCCGAAGACATGGCCGAAGCCATGGAAGGCGAAAGTATGCAGTGGCTTCGCCAAAAGGCCCAACAAACAAATGCCATAATTTGTACGAGCTTGATTATTCTAGAAAACGGAAATTATTACAACCGCCTACTCTGGATTCGGCCAGATGGAAGTTTCCAACAATACGACAAACGACATTTGTTTAGTCTGGGCAACGAAAATCTCAAATTTACGGGCGGATCCAAATCCATTGTTGTTGAGCTGAATGGATGGAAAATAAAACCACTGATTTGTTATGATTTACGTTTTCCCGTTTGGTCAAAAAATACTTTTTCGAATGGAGAATACGAATACGATTTGCTTATTTATGTAGCCAACTGGCCTGCCGCTCGGCGCGATACATGGATGAGTTTGTTAAAAGCAAGAGCTCTCGAAAATCAATCTTATACAATTGGAGTAAACCGAATTGGAAGAGATGGAAACGGATTTCCTCATGTGGGCGATTCCAATATTTACGATGCCAAAGGACAAAAAATGATACAACAAAATTCGAATACCGAATTTATCGAAACCCTTTTGCTTTCCAAAAAAGAGCTAGTCGACTTTCGAAATAAATTTACTGTTGGCTTGGATTGGGACCGTTTTTCGATCGAAAAATAGCGCACCGACTTCTATCATATTCTTTTTATCTTTGTGGTCGTTAAAATCAATAAACAATGGCCGTTCAAAAACCTTCCATTCCCAAAGGAACACGCGATTTTTCACCCGCTGAGATGCTGAAAAGAAATTATATTTTCGGAACAATTAAAAAGCATTTTATTCGATTTGGATATCAGCCTATCGAAACTCCGGCGATGGAAAATCTTTCTACGTTGATGGGAAAATATGGCGAAGAAGGCGATAAATTGCTTTTCAAAATCCTGAATTCCGGCGATTTCCTGAGCAAAGTTTCGGATGCCGAATTGAACGAAAAAAACAGCCCCAAAATCACCACTTCTATCAGCGAGAAAGGATTACGCTACGATTTAACCGTTCCTTTTGCTCGATTTGTTGTACAACATCAAAACGAAATCAATTTCCCATTTAAACGCTATCAGATTCAGCCCGTTTGGCGCGCCGACAGACCTCAAAAAGGTCGTTATCGCGAATTTTTTCAATGCGATGCCGATGTAATTGGCAACAATGCCTTGCTCAACGAAGTAGAGTTGGTTCAATTGATTGATGCCATTTTCTCTGATTTTGATGTCCAAATTGTGATGAAACTGAACAATAGAAAAATACTTTCCGGAATAGCCGAAATAATTGGTCAGGCCGATAAAATCATTGATATTACTGTAGCGATCGATAAACTCGACAAAATTGGTTTGGAAAACGTAAACAAAGAACTGCTCGAAAAAGGCTTGCCACAAAAAGCGATTGATCAACTTCAGCCCATTCTTTTGTTGAGCGGAAATACAGCAGAAAAGTTAGCCTCATTGAAAAACGTATTGGCCTCTTCGGAAATTGGATTGAAAGGCGTTGACGAAATGCTGGAGATTATTCAATATTTACGCCTATTCGAGCTGAAAAATGAAGTTGAGTTGGATTTAACACTTGCACGTGGATTGAATTACTATACCGGAACAATTTTCGAAGTGAAAGCAAAAGATGTTCAGATTGGCAGTGTTTGTGGCGGCGGCCGTTACGACGATTTAACCGGGATATTTGGCTTGAAAGATGTTTCGGGCGTTGGAATTTCCTTTGGCGCCGATCGTATTTTTGATGTTTTGAACGAGCTGAATGCATATCCAAAGCAACAAACCGAGAATACCAAAGTGTTTTTTGTGAATTTTGGCAAAGCCGAAGAAGCTTTTTGTTTACCCATTTTGGCTCAGATACGAAAATTGGGCGTGAATGCCGAAATTTATCCGGAAGCCACCAAAATGAAGAAACAAATGAAATACGCCGATGATAAAAAAATTCCTATTGTGGTGATTGTTGGGGAAGAAGAATTGAAAAAGTCAGTTCTCACTGTCAAAAACATGGAAAGCGGCGAACAAAAAGAGCTTGCCATCGCCGATTTTCTTCATTCAATTCAATAAGAAACAAAAAACGCTTTTTGGAATCGAAAAACAAATGATTGCCTCGTTTGTAAAGAAACCATTGCTGTGGTAAACGAAAAAAATAGATGCGTTTCGGGTAAGATTATGTAAATTTGCCAACAAATCAGCATTCGAATATGGAAACAGTCGTTAGTGGCATTCGCCCAACAGGAAATTTACACTTGGGCAACTATTTTGGCGCCGTAAAGAATTTTGTAAAAATGCAGGAAAACAGCAATGCATTCTTCTTTATTGCCGATTATCATTCCCTCACTACCCATCCAACACCCGTTAATCTCCACGACCATGTTCGTTCGGTTTTAGCCGAATATTTGGCTTGCGGCATCAATCCCGAAAAAGCCTGTGTTTATGTGCAAAGCGACGTTCCTGAAGTCATTGAGTTATACTTACTTTTGAATATGAATGCCTATTTGGGCGAATTGGAAAGAGTAACCTCATTCAAAGACAAAGTGCGTCAGCAACCGGAAAACGTGAACGCCGGACTCCTTACTTATCCAACCCTTATGGCAGCCGATGTGATTATTCACAAAGCGGCGAAAGTACCGGTTGGTAAAGATCAGGAACAAAACCTGGAAATGATGCGAACCTTTGCTCGCCGATTCAATAGAATGTACAAAACCGACTATTTCCCTATTCCGCAAGCCTATAATTTTGGTGAAACATTGGTGAAAATTCCCGGATTAGACGGCAGTGGAAAAATGGGAAAATCGGAAGGCGAAGGAAATGCTGTTTTCTTGGTTGAAGACCCAAAGTCGATTCGGAAAAAAATTATGAAAGCCGTTACCGATAGCGGACCAACCATGCCAAACCAAGAAAAACCGGCTGTAATTCAAAATCTGTTCGATTTGATGGCCGTTGTTTCATCATCCGATACCGTTTTGCATTTTGATGCTTTGTGGAACTCCTGCGAAATTCGGTATGGCGACTTAAAAAAACAACTCGCCGAAGATGTAATTCATTTTACAGAACCCATTCGCGAGCGCATCTTAGACATCTATAAAGATACCGATTATCTGAGCAAAGTAACGCGAAACGGGGCCGAAAGAGCCCGTGAAAGCGCCGCTAAAACCATCAAAGACGTTCGCGAAATTATTGGTATTAGAAAATTCTAATCTGAAATTTCGTTTTCATAAAAAGAGAATCCTCTTTGTTTACAAACTGTGTATCTGCAAATTGATTAATTTCGCAACCAATTTTAATACCTTAAACTTTGTTTGAAACAGCAATAATAAAAGAAACAGCCATTGTAATTGGAATTATTACAGGCCGACAAGACGAAAATAGAAGTAAGGAATACCTCGACGAATTGGAATTTCTGGTCGATACTGCCGGTGCCGAATGTGTTGGACGCTTTGTTCAACGACTTTCTTCGCCTGATAAACGAACCTTTGTTGGATCGGGGAAACTGGAAGAAATCAGAATTTTTGTTGAATTTGAAAAAGTAAAGATTGCCGTTTTCGACGATGAATTGGGCGCGTCTCAAATACGCAATCTGGAAAAAGTACTAAAATGCAAAATTCTGGATAGAACCAATCTTATATTGGATATTTTTGCTAAAAGAGCACAAACTGCACATGCGAAAACACAAGTAGAACTCGCTCAATATCAATATTTATTACCTCGTTTGGCCGGTATGTGGACGCATCTGGAACGTCAGCAAGGAGGAATCGGAATGCGTGGACCCGGTGAAACAGAAATTGAAACCGACCGACGAATTATTCGCGACAGAATCTCTTTCTTGAAAAAAAAATTGGAGCTGATCGACAAACAAATGGAAACGCAGCGATCGAACCGCGGAAGCATGGTTCGGGTGGCTTTGGTTGGATATACCAATGTTGGAAAATCGACTTTGATGAATTTGTTGAGCAAATCGGAAGTGTTTGCCGAAAACAAACTTTTTGCTACGCTTGATACCACAGTGCGAAAGGTAGTCGTGGAAAATCTACCATTTCTCATATCGGATACGGTTGGGTTTATTCGAAAACTTCCTCATAGCTTAGTGGAAAGTTTTAAATCAACTTTAGACGAAGTGCGTGAAGCCGATTTGCTTTTGCACATAGTAGATATTTCGCATTCCGATTTTGAAGAACAAATAAATGTGGTAAATCAAACTTTGTCGGAAATTAAAGCCGGCGAAAAACCGGTGATGATAATTTTTAATAAGATAGATGCTTTTTCGCACATCGAAAAAGATGCTGACGATTTAAGCCCCGAAACAAAAGAAAATTATTCGCTCGAAAAATTGCAAAATACGTGGATGAATAAAGGAGAATTGACCACCTTGTTTATTTCGGCCAAAGAAAAAACCAATCTCGAAAAATTAAGAACTGTCCTCTACGAAGAGGTGAAAAAGATTCACGCCATACGCTATCCCTTCAACAACTATTTGTATTAATCCCCTTTTGCTATGAGTCGTTTGTCCGAAAACTCCCGAAAAGCCATTTTGCTGCTCAATGTTGGAACCCCCGACAAAGCAGAACTTGGCTCGGTTCGAAAATATTTATCGGAGTTTTTGAACGATCCTTTGGTGGTTGATCTGCCTTGGTTGCTGCGCAAAATTTTGGTTAATCTTATTATCGTTCCTTTTCGCGCACCAAAATCCACCAAGCTTTATCAACAAGTGTGGGAAACAAATGGCTCGCCTCTACTCTCCAATACACTCAAACTTCAAACCAAACTTCAAGCGAAAATAGGTGGCGGTGATCAGGTTTTTATAGCCATGCGATACGGAAATCCAAGCATTCGGCTTGCACTGAATCAAATTAAAAAGGGCGCGTTCGACCAACTGATTCTTGTCCCTTTATTTCCTCAATATGCACAATCTACAAGCCAAACAGCTATTCAAGAAGTAAAACGATTGGTCGCCACTTTGAACGATTTCCCTCCCCTAAAAATTGTGGGACAATTTTACAATCATCCGGAATTTATCCAAGCATGGGTTTCCAGAGCCAAAGAATACGATTTGAATTTGTTCGACCACTTTGTGTTTTCCTTTCACGGCTTGCCATTGAGTCATATTCAGAAGATTCATCCTCATCACGACAATGCGAACTGTATGTGCAACATTGAAATGCCGCCGAATGGCCAGGACTGTTATAAAGCAACTTGCTACGCAACAGCTCGGCAGCTCGCTTTTGCGCTCAATTTGAAAACGCATAACTATTCCATTGCTTTTCAATCGCGTTTAAGCAAAAATTGGCTAAGTCCGTTTACCGACAAAGTTATCCTCCGTTTGGCTAAAGAAGGCAAGAAAAAGGTCTTGATTTTTGCGCCCTCTTTTGTAGCCGATTGTTTGGAAACAAAAGTAGAATTGGGAGTGGAATATGCAGATTTGTTTCGAAAAGCAGGAGGAGAAAAACTTCAACTGCTAGAAAGTTTGAACGATACCGATGCATGGGTAAAAGCCCTCTACGCTATCATTTCCGAAAGTGAAAAAAATTAATCTTTCGTTCTGAATTTTCCATTTTCGTTTTACGAAAAAATAAATTGTATTTTGGCCGCCTCCAAAGCCAATGCTTATTTGTTCAATTTTAGGATACAATCTTTATGATGCAGCTAATAAAAAAGCGACTCATTCTTGTTGAAGATGAGCTTATTATTGCCAGAAGTTTAAAAAAGAATCTGGAAGAATTCAATTATCAGATCATTGGCACGGCCATCGATTACGAAGAAGCTCTTCAATTAGTGAAAAATAATACGGCTGATTTGGTTTTGATTGATATTCGGCTGAATGGCAGCAAAACCGGAATCGACCTAGCGCATTATTTGAAGGCGAATTTTCCCCAGCTTCCTTTTATATACTTAACCTCGTTTACCGACCCGAAAACGATAGAACTAGCAAAGCATACCAATCCGGCAGCTTATCTTATCAAACCCTTTGATACAAACGGTTTGTATTGCACAATCGAGGTGGTTTTGCACAATCAATTGAGTGCAAAAAAAGAGCCCACTCACATTGTGCTTTCCTTGGGAAATAGAAGCGAAAAAATAAATGTGAACGAGATTCTATATTTAGAAGCCGACCATGTTTATGTGAATGTGGTCATGGCTAGTAAAAAATTGGTGGTTCGTAGCTCCCTCACAAAATTGCTTGAGGAACTTCCGTCGAATGTGTTTTTCAAAAGCCACCGAAGTTTTGCTGTAAACATCAAATATATTCAGTCGGTAACGAACACGAGCATTTATTTATCCAATTTTGAAGTTCCATTGAGCCGCAGCTGCAAGGCAGATCTTCTCTCTATTCTGAAAAGATAAAAATCTTTTTTTGCTTCAATATATTGATTTTTTTCGAAACCAACCAAATAGAACACTGTTTTATTTAGCTGATTTTTAACATTTGGAGCAACTCTAACAGCTTCATTTGAGCTACTTTTGGCTGTTAATTTAGAAAAACGTATGCGCGGCTCGATTCTCTTTATTGTTTTTCTGCTTAGCATTCAGAGCGCCTTCAATATCCAGAAACTGCCGGTATCAGAATACGGTCAGCATTTTCTATACGCTTCAAACCGGGAGCGTTTAGCCGAATTTCAAAATGCAAAACTTAATTCAGATCTACTTAATGAGCCCACAAAACCGCTTATTATTCCTGATAAACAAAAGATTACACTTTTATTAAAAAGCGAGGACAAAGAGTTTTTGATTAATATTGTAGTCGTATTATTATTCCTAACGAGTGGATTGCTCATATTTTTATTTGTTCACTATCGTAATAGACAAAAAATAAAAAGAATCAATTCCGAACTCAAAGCGCGTTTAGAAGAAAAAGATATTTTGAATCACGAATTACAACATCGTGTTAAAAACAATCTTACCATGCTCCTAAGTCTTCTCGAAATGCAATCCCACGAATTAAGAAGTAAGGACGGTAAAAAAAGTTATGCCGATGCGATGCGTCGAATCCGCTCCATGGCCTTGATTCATGAAAGCAGCTACAGTCAAGCTCAACAAAATGTGATTGATTTGGAACTGCTGGCTCAGAAATTGTTTCAAAATTTTTCGGTCGATTTTGTTCGTGATTTTAAATATGAGGTTCGTTGCCAAGGAATTTCGCTGATTCCCGAAGAAGGAATTAAAATAGGAATGATGCTAAGCGAACTTATTAGCAATGCTTTACAACACGCTATTGTTGAAAAAAATACACCATTAAAAATCGAATTCGTTTGTGTTGATTTAGGTAATACCCACAGCCTTCTCTTTCGAGACAATGGTTCCGGAATCGAAAATTATGAACTGAAGAAAACGCAAGAAAAGATTGGGATGTTTATCATAAATAGCATGGTAAGGCAATTAAGAGCCTCCATTGAGTACAAAACCGATCAAGGTTCTCTATTCAAAATACAGATTCCCAACAAAGCATTGAAATGAGTGAAAAACGAATTGCCATCATCGAGGATGATCCGTTTATCGGTAAATACTTGACCATCATTCTCCGAAAAAATGGGTATTCACCGCTGTCAATTGTCGATAATGCCACTGCCGCTATTCGGCTTTTTGAAAACGAAAAACCCGATTTACTTCTTACGGATTTTAATTTATCAGAAAGCAGTTCTTCTCAGCGAAATGAGGCTTTGAGTTTATATAAAACGGCAAATATTCCCGTTGTTGTTTTTTCGTCGCACGACAAAGACTTCCTGACCAAATCTTTTCCTTCTTTCATTCCTGATGCAATCTTATGCAAGCCTTCTACTGTAGATGAAATTTGTTCAACAATCGGTTTTTGCCTCACCAAGTCTGAGTTTATTAAAAATTCGCAACAAAATATTTCGGAGCCTTTCTATAATTATCCTATCCCGATAAACGAGGTTCTGTATATACGCCAAAAACAAAAAGGATTTCAAATCAGGACACATTCGTCCGCCTTAGATTTAGATTCCGATCCAGAGGTTTTTCTACAACACTTCCCACCCAATCAGTTCTTTGCTATCAATGCCAATACGTGGGTAAATTTGGCTCACGTAAAAACAATGACCTCTTCATTGATTTATACAGAAAACGAAGTCCTGAATTTCGACTTTTCATTCGTGCGAAAATGGTTGTTTAACGAAAGAAACAGTCGCTAAATTTCGTCCTTTTTCACCATCCAGAACTTTAATGCGTATTTCAGAACATTTTATAATTAATTAGTTTATACCTATATATATTTGTAATCATTCTAAATAAGGATTTTGTTAATAGATATTTGTGCCAACGGCATTAAAATTTAGCGGCAAAATATTTAGACAAAAAATAATTACAAACTAAAATTTATAGTATGAAACAGATCTACACTTTGAGGGATTCTTTAAAAAAATTCAGAAACCTCTTTTTCTTTATGTTTATCATAGGAACAGCCTCACTGAACTCTTATGGGCAAGGCAATCCGGTTGTCGCAAAAGACTGGACAGCTTTGCCGGAAGCAGACTACATGCTTGATGTTGCTTATCAAATTATCGATTGCGATGGCAGTGGTGTCTATTTTTTACAGCTTCATCTCTTCAATGAGAATAAAACCAAGTCAAAAGCTAATTTTAAGCTGATTATTTCCGATCAGGCATCCGGAAAGTTCTTCGAATATGTCTTAAGCGATTTCCCAATTGCTTTTGCTTCTATGTTGAGCGCAGATTGTAGCTCTACTGATTTTGCCAAACTAAAAGTGGCAATTCCATCCGGCTATACTGCGGACAAACTAAGTGTTGAAATAACCTATCAATAACAAAGAAACGACCATGAAATATATTTATTCTTTATTCCTCTCCGTGCTATTTATTTTTAGCATTCAGACGCGAGTTCAAGCACAATGCGATGCTCCTATCATAAACTCATTTACTCCAAATACCGGTTATATCGGGAGTACCGTAACTATATTTGGAGCCAATTTCGACGCGAATCCCACAAACAATCAGGTTTTTTTTGGTGCTGTACAAGCTACTGTTTTAAACGCTTCCTTTGGTAAATTAGAAGTTAAAGTTCCCGTTGGAGCTACATTGGCTCCCGTTTCAGTCCGAAATACATGCGGAAAAATTGCATACTCCAGAGTGGCTTTCAATGGTATTTTTTGCCCAACACCCATAACAGCTGCCACCTACAATTCTACGGCTTTTAACTTAACGGCCAAAGGAGCCTACAATATGATGGCCTACGATATGGATTTAGATGGTAAGCCCGATGTAATCTCCGGCGCTGTTTCTGCTGGTGGCTTTACAATTGCTAAAAACAATAGCACGCCTGGAAATTTGACCTTCTCACGTTTTGATATCAACTCCGTTGGCCCACAAGGTTTTACAATTGCCGATTTTGATGGCGACGGTGTGTTGGATATTGTATTTACAGCCTCATCCATGTATGCGCATCGCAATCTTAGCACACCAGGAAACCTAAGCTTTGGCCCACTTCTGAATATTTATGGTTATGCTGGTTTCTATCAAATCGCTTCGGGCGATTTCAACAACGATGGAAAAATTGATGTTGTAAGTGGTGGCGGAAGCGTCATGTATGTTTTTCTGAATACGAGTTCCGGAATTGGAAATATAAGCTTTGCATTGGCAGCCCAAATAAATGTTGGAACATCCAACACCGGAATTCAAGTAGCCGATGTTGATGGTGACGGAAAAGTAGATGTACTAGCTTCGCAAGGACCAGCAAACAGAGCCGTTACTTTAAGAAATACGACTCCAAACGGAAATTCAATTTTTACTTTTGATGCCCCAGAATATTGGAATTCGGGAGGAAGCTATCCATATCGTTGTATGATCGCCGATTTTGACAAAGATGGGAAAATTGATTTAACAACGTGTAATTATAGTGGAGCTACAAATACTGCTATTTATAGAAATACGTCTGTAGTAGGAAATATCTCTTTTGCTCCAACAGTTAATTTGGCTGCACCAACGGCCAACTACCGTATTGGTGTTGGTGATGCAAATGGCGACGGATTCCCTGATATTGTTACAAAATCATTGGGGGAAAACGTATTCTCAGTTTACCCAAATATTAGCAGCGGTCCGGGCAATGTTTCGTTTAGCGCCCGTTTTGATTACAATTCATCAGCGATGGCTGAGGTAAGTGGTATTGTGATCGCGGATTTTGATGGTGACTTTGTGCCCGATATTGCAACAAGCGGTATCAGCAGCAATCAAATTCGCTTCCACAGAAATACAAGTTCTCAAGACGACACAACGCCTCCAACGGCAATTTGTAAAGACATTATAGTTGCTTTAGGTCCAACCGGCACGGTTACAATAACGCCCGAAATGGTTGATAATGGCTCCGGCGATGCCTGCGGTATTGATTTTATGTCCCTTTCGGCGTCCACCTTTACCTGTGCTAATATTGGACCAAACCTCGTAGATTTTGTTGTTACTGACAATGCCGGAAATACTGCAAGTTGCCAAACAACTGTTACTGTTGCTCCGGCAGCCATTATCATCACCGGACAAACGACCGTGTGTCAAGGAGGAGTTATCCCAATGACAGCCAATTTGGGCGATTCGTACCAATGGAAAAAGGACGGAATCAATATTCCGGGAGCAACAGCGCAAACCTATTCCGCAACGGAAACAGGAAGTTATTCTGTTGAAGTGATGAATGCCGGCGGCTGTTCTGGGGAGTCAAGTCCTGTTTCCGTAACTGTTAATAATAACCCAACCATTTCCACTTTTCCAACAGAAAATGCTTATTTATGCGGGCCAACACAAACAGCGACAATTACTGCTTCCCAATCAAGTATATATCAATGGCAACTGAATGGTGTAAATATTAATGGTGCAACTCAACAAGAATACATTGCCACAAACGCAGGCTCTTATACTGTTAAAGTCGTCGATTTATTTGGCTGCTCTGCTGTTTCCGATCCAATTGTTGTTTCGTCGAATCATGCTGAAATATCCATGAGCGGCAATGCTATAAACATCACAGATGGAGACTCTGCTCCCGATTTGGCAGACGGAACCGATTATGGTACAATTTTTCCAAATGCGAATTATACGCAAAGTTTTAGCATTTCAAATAGTGGCACCGACGCTCTTTTGATTTCCTCTATTTCTTTTAGCGGTACAGATGCGGCTAGCTGGAGCACAAGTGGGATATCACTTCCTACAACCATTGCTGCAGGAACAAGTCTTGGTTTTGATGCCGTATTCAATGGCCCGTCAATTAAATCTTATTCTGCAACTTTAAACCTAGTTAGCAACGACTGCGACGAAACGACATTCTCTTTTGCGCTGAAAGCTGAAATCACTTGTTTAGCTGCGCATTTTACTGACAGCCCATCAAATATTACAATTGAAACAGAAGCGGGTTTATGTTCGGCTACAGTTGGATATACAGCCAGCTTTGTTGGTAATCCTCAGCCGGAAGTAACCTATGTTTTTTCGGGAGCTACTTCGGGAAGCGGAATAGGAACCGGTAGCGGAACGGTATTTAATTTTGGTATAAGCCAAGTAGAATTAACCGTTTCGAATGCTTGTGGAACAGAAACTATTCGCTTCACCATCGAAGTGAAAGACAATACGGCCCCTACGGTGCTAACACAAAACAGAACCGTCCAACTAGACGCTACAGGAAATGCATTTATTACAGCTGCATTTTTGGACAATGGATCGACTGACGCTTGTGGAATTGCCTCTTTTGAAGTTTCAAAAACTTCTTTCGACTGCAGTTCACTTGGCGACAACACAGTTCTTCTTACTGTGAAGGATATTCATGGCAATAGCAGTACAGCAAACACAATCGTAACTGTTGTGGACGCAATTTTCCCAACCCTCACCGCTCCCGTTTCTATTCATCAAATGAATGATGCCGGAGTTTGTGGAGCAACAATAAATATTGGTCAAGCAATTGCGGCTGATAATTGCAGCATTGCAAGCATTTCCAACAACGCGCCGGCCTTCTTTGACGAAGGAACAACTGTCGTTACTTGGACAGCAACAGATGCAAGTGGCAATGCTACTTCTGTCGATCAATTGGTTGAGGTGTACAATTATGCTCCAATTTTAGAATCTATTCAAGTTTCGGGATTGGAAATGGTTGGCGAATCGGTTGCCGCAAGTGCCAGCTTTACAGACAACAATGTGGTGTTTGCAACTTGGTATTGGGGCGATGGATCTTCTTCTGTCGGAGTTGTTTCCGGACAGACCATTACGGGCGATTATGTCTATTCAAAGGCAAACCTCTACGACGTTCGTTTGGTTATTGAAGATGCTTGCGGAAAAAGCGACGAGATTGTATTCAGTTATGTTGTAATCTACGATCCTTGTGCCGGTCATATTACCGGAGGCGGCTATATTCAGTCTCCATTAGGTGCTTATAAACTTGGTAATTTGTCAGGGAAGGCAACATTTGAATTCGAAGCCAAATATCACGAATCTAAAAATGAACTGAAAGGCAAGTTCCAATTCAAACTAGAGAATAAGCAAAATAGCTTTGAATTCAGTAGCGTGAATATGAAATGGTTGGTAGTGAATGGAGATCAGGCAATATTCAGCGGACAAGGAAAGCTTAAAAAAGGGGCCGCTGTCTATACTTATCTTGGTTCTATCATTGATGGAGATGTAATCCGTAAGGGAAATCAGGACTATTTGAGACTAATTATCTGGGACAATCTAGGAAATCTTGTGTACGACAACCAAAGTGGCGACGTTCATTCGGCAAGAGCTTTACGCGGAATTGACAAAGGCTCTATAAAAATTCACAAAGGTTGTGAAGGAAAAGAAAAAGACGACGATGACCAGGATGGCGACGATGACGACGATGACGATCATAAATCCGATAAGAAAAACAACTCCAAAGTAGCAGAAGTTACTAGTTCCACCTTTGAGTTTGTTTTGTATCCAAATCCAGTTGTTGATGAATTGACTTTGGAATTCAACGATGTTTCTACTGGTAAAAAAACTGTTGAGATCTACGATTTAAGTGGCCGTCTTCAGTTTGTTCAAAATAATCTAGATTCATTTGGTGGTATTATAAAACTTAAAATGAACGAACTCGGTCTGTCTCGCGGCAATTATATGCTCCGAGTACAAAACCAAGAAACCGAAGAATGGATATCCAAAATCTTCAAGAAAGAGTAAGAAAAACCTCAATTGATTGAATGTTAAAATGCTCCGGCTGTTAAATTGGCCGGAGCATTTTTTGTGAATGAAAGATTGTTTTTTAGCTTTGCGGAATGATAAACTGGGAAGATTTTGAGATAATAGACATTCGAACCGGAACCATCGTGCGAGTGGAGCCATTCGAAAAGGCACGCAAACCGGCTTATAAACTCTGGATTGATTTTGGCGAATTCGGAATAAAACAATCGAGTGCGCAGATTACACAAAACTATCGGCCCGAGCAATTGGTTGGAAAACAAATTGCCGCCGTACTTAATTTTCTGCCAAAACAAATTGCCGATTTTACTTCAGAATGCTTGATTTTGGGAGCTTACGCTCAAAACGGCTCGGTTATTTTATTGGAAACTTCATTCAGGAGTCACGATGGACTCAAAATTGGCTGATTTTTGCGAAGCTTGAATATCGTTTACAATAGCAATATGCTGACGAAAATTCTGAATGACGGAAAATTATTTTTGAATTGATTCTTTCCCATTTTACTGCGTAAATTAGCACTTCGAAAATAGGCGAATCTTGGCAAAAAAATTAAACATTTCCAAATCAGAACATCAGCTGACTTTGATTGGATTGGCTTGTAGCGCCACCGATTATCGTCTGCTTTATTTTGTTGGAAAAGTGCTTGGCTTTTCGTTTTCGAAACTTGCCGATTTGCCCCTTTATGGAAAAACCGAAAAACTAGGCGATTTTTCATTCTACCATTTTTATCGGGAAGACCATCGCCTCAATTTTTATCTGTTCGCCAACAATAAGGAAGGCCAAATAGCTCTGCCGGCTCATCGTAATCTTGACTATTTTTTATTGATTGACAGCGAAATATCTCCAAATAGCCTTCGGGATTTATTGCTAAAAATTCGTTCTATTCCTATACTCCAAGCTGCCATGCAAATTCCGCTTTCGAGCATCAAAGACCTGGATTTATTAATGGAAGATATTGAACTTCATTTGATTGCCCTAAATAAAACACAAAAAGAAAAGTTGCTTCTTTGGGAAGCCATCGCCTAATGGCTTCTTTTTGTATGCTCAAATTTATCCTCTTCGGTGTAAACTGATTACTTGCCCGGTCGGTATTTTGATTTGTTTAATATTTCTTTTGCATTTGTGTTGGAGAGAATATCCGGAAGGTTTTCTTTCGAATTTTTGGCATAGGCCAACACAATTTGATACCCTAACCAAACGCCTGTTCGAGATGGCGAATCGTTTCCTAATACAGAAGTAAATGGCGCTTCGTTGATGAATTTTTTCATGCTTTCATAATCGGTCTTGAACAAAACTTCATACTCTATATAGTATTTCCATAGTTCGCTTTCGTTCTTTTCGAACCAGGCGAGCTGTTCGTCCGAAAAACTCAATAAAACACTGTCTTTGATTTCCGGCATCATACTTTTGATAAAAAACATCCTTTTTCCTTCAAAAATCATTTGTTCCAAAACACTTGCGTCTGGTTCGATGCGCGGCATTTTTTCCAAACTCATGGCCGAAATCACGTCACGAACTACAAATGACGGATTCATGGATTTCATTTTATATTTTGGAACACCAATACGAGCATAAATTTCGCAGCTTTCGCCCAGATAATTATCCAAACCCAACACCAAAATATTGTCTTGAAAGATTACCGGATCTTGGATTCCGGAAATATAGGCGTACACTTCGGGTGATTTTGTGTTTGGATAATAATAACGCAAATGCTGAAAAGCCAAGGATAAATCTTCTTTCAATGGTTTTAAACTCGGGAAAGTGCTTTGATAGAGCTTGAACAAATCGTTCAGAAAAACATCATTGATATAAAAATCCAACTGAATGATTTGCTCATCAGTCATGGGCTCTGTCCCTAAAAAGAGCGCATATTGTTTTTGTAATTCTTTTAGTTGTGATGGCAGAGAATCGCGATTCAGCGAAAAAAGCGCCTTGCCATAATCGTATATTTCCACGGGCTCCTTTTCCGTTTTTGAAAGATCAATTTTGAATTGGTTTCTCTTACAAGCCAATAAGGCAAGCATTGCAAAAAGAAAAATGATAGCCGATTTACTCTTTTTCAAATTCATGAATTCTGTTTTGTGCAAAAATAAAAAAGTCCCGCATAGCAGGACTTTAAAAAAATCATCATTGAATGGATTACATAAATTTCAGTCCAAGACTGAATACAAAAACATTGTTTTTCAAACTTCCTGAATCTTGGTAATCGTTGATAAAGTTGCTTAATCCTTTTTCATAACGCACGTCGAAAGTGAGGAACAACAAATCAATACCAACTCCTGCTTGCATATACCAAGTTAGTTTGTTGAAATCGGCCAGTACAACATTGTCGGAAGTTGTTCCGTCGCCGGTGGCAAAAGAAGCTTCCGGACCCAAAAAGGCGCGTAAGTTAAATACTTTTGCATCTAGCAATTTGAATCCAACAAGCACAGGTACATCAATTGTTCCAATATCAAAAGTGATGTTGGAATCCTCGAAACCTGCTAGTTGAGTACTTCTATGGTTGTAAACTACTTCAGGTTGTAAATACAATTTTCCGCTATTGAGACGCACAAAGGCACCTAATTGGTAACCCAAAAGATTATCCGAACTGTAATTGGCAGCAAGGTCGGAGGTGTTTAAGGAAGAAGCGGTAGCACCAGCTTTGATACCAAAACTAGGCAGTTGAGCAAATAAGCTTCCGCTAACTAAAACTGCTAAAAATAATACCGTTAATTTTTTCATAATCTACATCATTTTATTAATAGTTCAATAAATTTTCTTGTTTTTAGTAAATGATAGGTAAAGATACATTTTTTTATATATATGAATGCAAATTTTCCTTGCTTTTTGTAAAGCAGCTTTAAAACGTAAAAAAAATTGTTTTGTTGTGCGGAAATTTTCTTTTCGATCAAGAAATTCGACAGCTGTGCTTTTTCGTGTTTTATCAATGGGGCGATCTTCTCTTTATTGGCTGGCTATTCAGACGAAATGAAAATCTTGAATGTGGCGTAGCAAATTATAGAGATGAAGACCGTTCGGAAATGATTATTGAGTAGTTTTGTGCAAAACACCAAAAGAATAAAAATTAATACATTATCGACTTTGAATACAAATTTCTTTATCGCAAGGCGCTATTTAATTTCAAAGAAATCACATTCCATCATCAATATTATTTCTTTCATTTCGATGATAGGAGTGATGATAAGCACGGCTGCATTGATAATTATTCTTTCCGTTTACAATGGATTTGAGGATTTGGTTCTTTCGCTTTTCAATCGGTTTAATCCCGAAATCCTGATAGAACCCACCAAAGGGAAAACCTTTCTTATTCAGGATTTTCCGTTCGAAAAAATTCAGGCACAACAGTTTGTTCAATATTTAGAGCCTGTTTTGGAAGAAAACGTACTGGTACGCTATCAAGAAAAACAAAGTATTGTTCGAATGAAAGCCGTTGAATCGGACTATTTTTTAATGAACCGATTGGATACAGCGGTTGTTCAGGGCAATTTTATTCTTGAAGAAGCGCGGCTGAATTTTGCCGTTTTAGGTTATGGAGTGGCCTATCGTTTACAAGTTCAATTGAGTGATTTTCAAAATCCATTGTATTTCTATTTGCCCGACAAAACAAAGAAACTCTCATCTGGGCTTCAAAATAATTTTAAATCTGCGCGCATCTCTCCTTCCGGATTTTTCAGTCTCCGACAAGATTACGACGATAAATATATTTTTGTCCCCTTGCGATTTGCTCAGGAATTAACCGATTCGCCAAAAGCGGCAAGCAGTTTCGAAATTGGCTTAAAATCAGGCCAAAACCAGGAAATTGCAAAACAAGAGCTCGAAAAAATGCTGGGCGATCAATTTTTGGTAAAAACCCGCAAAGAACAACAAGCGTTTCTTTTAAAAATGATGCGTTCCGAACGGTTGGCCATTTTTCTTATATTGGGATTTATCCTTTTGATTGCCGCATTTAACGTTATTGGCTCTTTGTCGATGCTTATTATTGACAAAACGAAAGCCATTTATACGCTGCATGCGCTGGGTGCCAGCCGTGGGTTTATTTTAGGAATTTTTGCTTGGGAAGGCTTTTTTATCAGTTTGGCAGGAGGCTTCGTTGGCCTTTTAATCGGTGGGATTATTTCACTGATTCAACAAACTTACGGACTCATTCATTTGGGTGGTGCCGGCAGTTTTGTAATTGATACGTATCCCGTTCATTTAAAAGCAACTGATTTTCTGCTAGTTTTAGCAATCGTATTTAGTACAAGTTTGTTTTCAGTAATTTATCCGCTTTTTCAGTTGAATCGGAAAATGAAAACCTCAAAAACTCCCTCCAGAAATTAATTGCTTTTGAAGTCGAACGAACGAAAAGCATTTGTTTTATAAAAATGTTTCATTTTTGATTACAGAAAATCTTTACTTAATAATCTTAAACAATTGTTTATCAATGTATATTAAAAGCCTACCTTCGATAAAAAATTGGGAACTAAAAGTGCGGAGTCAGCACGATAAACTCTGACAACTATAGAATGAAAACGCTTAAATTATTTCTGTTTACTTCTTCTGTTTTGTTTTTGGGATGTAGCGCCCCTAAAGCCGTTGTTACTGCCCCGGTTGAACTGATTATTGAAAAAGAAAGAATTATAAATAAACCTTTCGAAACAGTTTGGCAAAGCACCATCGAGCTATTGGCAACCTACAATATGCCGATTAAAAATCTTGATCGAGCTTCTGGTTTTATAGCATCAGATTATAAATTGGTAACCTCAGATTACAGACAATATATGATCTGTGAAGGAGCAAGTTCTACTTTTTCGGGAAAAGTTGAATTGGCAAATCATGGAGGAAACTTGAATATTTTGATTAAAAAAATAAGCGAAGAGTCAACTAAAGTTACCATTAACTGTTTTTGGGGTTGCGTGGCTAATAGATATAGATATGCTAGTTTAATAAGTACCGAATACGTTTTTGTATCGAGTGATAGACAAGATTGTCGCACTTCTGGGAATCTCGAAAAAGCTTTTTTAGATTATCTATCTAATTAATAATTGACATTGAGGTTAATGGAGAACTCGAAAAACAACTAGTTGTGTGGCAGAGGCACGTTGGAGATACAAGCAGAATTATATGTGGACTATTTAAAAGTATATCTCAACACGGCTTCCTGCATTATTACATTGGATATCAACAATTCAAAGACTAGCCCCAACAGAAGGGCGAGCTCTCTGCCGTTTTTGGTCTAATTTAAAGGTGGTTTTGTGTTTTTGGTTTTCTTTGCCGAACCGAAAGGGAATTCTCATCGGATGAAATGTCTCCCATAAATGAATCGACACAAAGAATTACCAATCGTGGCACAAAATTCAAAAGCCGAAAAACCTACTCAAAAAGGCTGCCTGTTTTGGGTTTCAGTTAATTTCGAACCGTTAAATAGTCTTAAATGCTTGCTGTGCTAAAACGCACATTCAATTTTTAGTTATTTTTGTCGGGGATGTTTTGATTTGAAAACAATTCCCCGAAAATAAAAACGAACCAACCAAAGCAAATTGCTATAAAACAAGGATAAAAATCTATGGAAAATTCGCCTTCGAACTTTTGATAGAGAAAAATAAATTACCCGATGAAAATAAAAATAGTCAACCACTCAAAAAACCCCCTTCCGGCCTACGAAACTATGGCCTCGGCCGGCTTGGATTTACGCGCTTCGCTGGAGCAATCCATCACATTAAAACCGCTGGAGCGAAAATTGATTCCAACCGGACTGTTTATTGAGTTGCCATTGGGTTTTGAGGCGCAAGTGCGTGCCCGAAGCGGAATGGCTTTTAAGCACGGGATAGGCGTACTTAATTCGCCCGGAACCATTGATGCCGATTATCGCGGCGAAATAAAAGTGATTTTGGTAAATCTTAGCAACGAAGTTTATACGGTAGAAAACGGCGAACGCATCGCTCAAATGGTGATTGCCCAACACGAACAAGCTGAATGGATGGAGGTGAACGAATTAATTTCCTCAGAACGTGGAGCTGGCGGATTTGGATCAACAGGTAAAAAATAAATCTCAGAAATTATGCTGCAAATATTTAAAAAATCTATTTTTATTCTTGCTTTTGCGCTGCTGGGATTTAATTCCTTGGCACAAAGCGGTGGTTTGAACAACAAGACATTGAGCCTTTATCTTGACGCTGAAAACGCTTTTATGGCCGAAGACTATTCCGCTGCATTTCCCTTGTATCAAGAAGTTTTAAAAGCAGACCCCGAATTTGATCCGGCTATGTTTCAGTTGGCCAGAATTTATCTCATGCAAAACCAACTCGAACCGGCCTATCAACTTGCCAAAAAAGCCTACGAACTCGACCCCAAAAATAAATGGTATGCACTTTTGCTTATCGATATGCATAAGCATTTCAACAAAGTAGAGGAATCTATCGAAGTTTATAAAAATCTGCTCGTTTTGGATCCAACAAACAGCGATTACCTAAGCGATTTGGCTATGCTCTATACTTTGACACAAAACACCCAAGAAGCATTGGCACTCTACAACCAAATTGAAAAGCAAGAAGGAATCGGCGAGCGAATAAGTTTCATCAAAAGAGATTTATATCTTAACAGCGATCAATTTGATTCGGCTGTTCTTGAGCTCGTAAAACTGGCCGATGCAAATCCTCAAAACGCGCAATATTACAGTATGATTGCCGAAATGTATATGAATAAAGGAGAAAAAGAAAAAGCTTTTCCATATTATCAAAAAGTATTGGATATAAATCCAAACGACCCTTACATCCGTATTACATTGGCCGATTATTATCAACAAAAAGGCGAAGTAGATGCCGCTTTTGCAAATCTTCAACAAGGCTACACCAATCCCAATTTGGATTTAGACACCAAGATTCAGGTGATGATGGGCTTGTTCGAAATAAAAAATATTCCGTCTGAAAGAATTCGTTCCGAATCTTTAAAGCTCGGAAAAACATTGGCTGTAGTTCATGCCGACAAGCCCGGCGCACATGCTATATACGCCGATTTGCTCTATCGCGACAGCCTCTATTTGGAAGCTGCACAAGAATACACCAAAGTGATAAAACTCGACAGCAGCCGATATGTGGTTTGGGAACAATTGCTCTTCAGTCTGAACAACCGAACGCAAACAAAAGAAATGGTAAATATTAGCCGTCGTGCAATGAATTTGTTTCCCAAAGAAGCGGTTCCTTATCTATTTAATGCGGTAGGACTTTTTTTGCAAGACAGCATAAAACAGGTCATTAAAACCTTGGAAACCGGAATGCCTTTTGTTCAAAACGCAAAATTGATGGAACAATTTTATATGTATTTGGGCGATGCGTATTATCAAAACAATCAGAGCGAAAAAGCATTTGAAACCTACGATAAATGCCTGGAAATAAATCCTTCAAATACTTTTGTTTTGAACAATTATGCGTATTATTTGGCCTTAAAAAAAACCAGACTCGACAAAGCGAAAACGATGGCGTTTACAGCGATTAGCTTAGATCCCGGTGCTACAAATTTGGATACTTACGGATGGGTTTTTTATCAATTGGGCGATTATCAAGAAGCATACAACTATATCGAAAAAGCACTATCGCTCGACAAAGAGCAAAGTGCGGCCGTTTTGGATCACATGGGCGATGTGTATTTCCGCTTGGGAAATCCTAAAAAGGCACAGAATTATTGGAAAAAAGCGAAGAAAAAAGGACTCGACACGCCGGAATTAAAATTAAAAATGGCAAATGGATTACAAAATGATTAAACAGCAGTATAAATTTATTGGTCTATTCCTGCTCTTGGCAATTTTTTCGGCTTGTAGCCAAAAAAGAATTGAGATTAAGAAGCCCATAAAATTGGCGGGAGCAGATTTTGTAATGGACCAAATGCATAAAAACCAAAGTACTTTTGAATGGTTTACCGGAAAAGCAAAAGTAGATTTTTTCGATGGCAAGAAAAAAACACCCTTTACTGCCCAAGTGCGTATGAAACGCGATAGCATCATTTGGATTTCTCTTTCGGGCAGTGTGGGCATTGAAGGAGCTCGTTTGCTTCTTACTCAGGATTCTGTAAAGTATATCAATCGTATCGATAAAACCTATTTTGCCGGGAGTTATGAATTTTTATCCGACCTTTTGCAGACAGAAATAGATTTCAATATGATTCAATCTTTATTGATTGCCAAAGATTTTTCGTGGATGGATTCTCAAAACCTAAAAGTACGGCTCGACAATCAGCTTTATCAAATAGAATCTACAAATAAACGCGATTTAAAAAAGCAATCAAAAATGACTACTTTTGCTATTCCGGTCTATTACCAAAGTTTATGGATAAGTCCGGAATCGTTCAAGATTCAAAAAATAAAAATAAAAGAAATTGGGAAAGTTGGCAAAAAAATATCTGCTTCCTATTCTCAATATAAACTAATTAAAGAGCAGCTTGTCCCGTATGCTATGAGTGTAGAATTCGACAATGAAAAAGGAATGAATCTGGATTTGATTTATTCGAAGATAAGCCTCAACGAAGCGGTGGGATTCCCATTCAGCATCAACGAAAAATATACTGCTATCATTTTATGATCGAAAAGAAACCTCATCGGCTTATTTTAGTATCGGCAATAGCGATGATTGTTTTCTTTTTTCATCAAAGCGGATTTTCCCAGTCGCGCACTGATCTTGGCAAACAAATTTCTCAACTTGAAAAAGAAATCAATTACACCAACGAATTGCTGAAAAGCACACAGAAAGGCAAAGAAGACTCCTATTATAAAATTGATTTGTTAAGTCGGCAAATTTCGCAACACGAACGAATATTACTTACTATTCAGCAGGAAATCACTTCGATAAGCGATGATATTGATGCCAAGCAATTGGAAATTAGAAAAAAAGAATCGGAGCTCACTGCATTGAAAGATGAATATGCCAAAATGATCTATTTCGCCAACCGAAATAGAAGCAATTACGATAAGCTGATGTTTCTCTTTGCTTCCAAAGATTTCAATCAAGCCTACAAGCGACTGAAATATTTTGAGCAATACAGTTACTATCGAAAAAACCAAATTCGACTTATCCAAGACCGGCAACAATCATTAGACAGCAAAATAAAACTGCTCGAAAAAGACCGCGCCGAAAAAATGAGACTTCGACTAAAAGAATCGCAAACAAAAGAGAAGCTAAACCAACAAACCATTGAACAACAGCGCGGATTGAATCGGCTGCAATCGCAAGAGAAAAAACTGAAAGCCAATCTAAGAAAAAAAGAAAACCAACGTTTGGCACTCGTAAAAGCCGTTGAAAAACTCATTACCAAAGAAGCCGAAAAATCGAAGAAAACGGCCTTAACTCCCGAAGAATTGACCCTGAGCGGCAATTTTGAAAACAATCAAGGAAAACTACCTTGGCCTGTCGATCGGGGCGTTTTGTTCAGCTCTTTTGGCGAACATGCACATCCTTATCTAAAAGGCATTATTACACGCAACGACGGCATCGATATCGCCACAGAAGAAGGCGCTCAGGCGCGGGCAGTCTTTGACGGTGAAGTTCGTAGCATTATTTCTGTTCCCGGAACGGCCAATTTTGCCATTTTGATCAAACATGGAAATTATTTTACGCTCTATTCAAATATCACCAAAGCCATTGTTAGTCCCGGCGAAAAAGTCCGTGTAAAACAAAATTTGGGTGAAATCTATAAAGATCCTACAGACCAAAGTACCAAACTTCAGTTTCAGCTTTGGAAAAATACAACAAAAATGAATCCCATCAATTGGCTGAAAAAATGAAAATAGACAATCGAATCGTTTTGACATTAGACGCCGGAGGAACAAATTTTCGTTTTTCGGCCATTCAACAAGGCAAAGCAATTGGCAAAACAGTACGTCTGTCGGCTGTGGCTGTTTCTTTAGACGAAATGCTCGATAAATTTATTTTTGGCTTCCAATCGCTCATAGATCAACTGGATGAAAACCCAGTTGCTATTAGCTTTGCTTTTCCGGGACCAGCCGATTATAAAAATGGCATTATTGGCGATTTGGAGAATTTACCGCTTTTCAGAGGCGGAGTGGCCTTGGGTCCGTTTCTGCAAAATCATTTTAAACTTCCTGTTTTTATAAACAACGATGGCGATTTATTTACCTTGGGCGAAGCCATGGGCGGCATTCTTCCTCAGCTAAATCTTGAATTGGAAAAAGCCGGCAATCCCAAACGGTATCAGAATTTACTTGGCCTCACCTTTGGGACAGGTTTTGGTGCCGGCATTGTTTCAAAAGGCGTTTTATTTACCGGCGACAATTCGGCTCAGGCAGAAATTAATCGCATGCGAAACCATTTGCTACCTCAAACAAGTGTTGAAGATAGTGTTAGCATTCGGGCTATTAAACGTGTATATAGCCAAGAAGCGCATATTCCGATCGACCAGACTCCAGATCCTTATGAAATCTTTGCAATCGGAACAGGAAGCGGTGAGGGAAATGCCCATGCGGCACTAAAAGCATTTGAACAAATGGCCATAGCAGCAGCAAATGCCGCCGCCGATGCAGTTTCGATGATGGATGGAATTGTGGTGATTGGTGGCGGTTTATCAGGCGCATCCGCTCTTTTCCTGCCTCACTTTGTAAACGAAATGAATCGCTCTTTTACCACTTTAAAAGGAGAAAAACTAGANNTTAGGAGTGATTATCATTCTGTGTTCGCTCTGGTACTCCAACTTTTTGGTGAACAAAGTGCAAGAACGCGAACGGGAAAACATTCGTATTTGGGCAAGTGCCATTCATAAACGCGCTGAATTGGTTCGAACTACCGATTTGTTTTTTTCTCAACTTCAGCAAGAAGAACGCAAAAAAGTAAACCTTTTGGCCAAAGCCTATGAAAAAATAAACGAAAAAAATTTAAACGAAGACCTTACTTTTTATATCGATATCATCACTTCCAACACCACAATTCCTGTTATCCAAACCAACGATAAGAACGAGATCGTAGGGAGTATGAACCTAGATTTAAATCTTGATTCCCAACCCATCCTGAACGGCAAACTTCTGGAAGAATTTAATCATTATCCGCCCGTAGTGCTCGACTATTACGACAATGAAAAATTTTATCTCTACTACAAAGACAGTCGTATTTTTACGGAAACTCAGAAAATGCTCCTCGATTTAAACGAATCGTTTATAAAAGATGTGCTTACCAATACGTCGGCGGTGCCCGTAATTATTACCGATTCTGCACGTTCAAAAATTCTTTTTGTCGGAAATATCGGCGATGAAAAAACTTCAGATACTGTTTTTCTTGAGCATTTGTTGCTTCAAATGCGAGCACAAAACGAGCCTATCCACATCGAATTGGCAGGACAAGAAAAACAATCCATCTTTTACAGCGACTCTGATTTGCAAAAACAGCTCACCTATTATCCCATGCTTGTTTTTGTGGCAATTGGCTTTTTTATTTTGTTTGCTTATGTGGCTTTTTCTACAGCTCAAACAAGTGCACAAAACAAGCTTTGGGCTGGTTTGGCCAAAGAAACAGCTCACCAAATAGGAACGCCATTGTCGTCGATGCTTGCTTGGGTAGAATTGCTTCGCCCCAACGAAAGCGTTCAAAATCTTCTTGTTGAAATCGAAAAAGATTTAAAACGATTGGAAACGATCAGCGA
>DMBV01000012.1 GCA_003445975.1 Bacteroidales bacterium | reverse complement strand
TGGACGAAACAGTGATTCCAATGGGCGTTCGGCTGGGAACAAGTGGAAACTTTACACTTTCAGTCGATGGGTTGAGCGATTTTTCGGAAATGCCCTGGGTTTATTTACAAGATAAATTAACCGGAAATATGTACGATCTAAGGCAACAATCCATAATTGAATTTGTACATACAAAAACGAATGCCGATTACCGCTTCGATTTGATTTTTGGATTGAGAACAGCTATTAACAATCCGAATGGGATAACTCCTTTNNCCGGCTAAAACCGGCGGCAATAGATGCTCGCTTTCCGCCGTCTTATTCGATGGGTATTTTTGCTTTTCCGGTTCATTTTTTTTCGGCTTAATTGCAAATTAAGCCGAGCGGCATCGGGCAGGCGAAGCTGAATTTGCAACTCAGCTTTTATTTTCGCACTTTTTTGATAAACTCTTCCACTTCGGGCACACCTCCTTGATAAATCAAATAACCATTGTAAGGTTCTCTCCGGGTAATTTCATCGTTGATTGGTGTCAACATCAATCTTTTCACTTCTTCCCGATCGTCCGTTTGTCCTAATACCCAACCCAGTTTAATATACGCCACTTCGGGCAACATATTTCCGGCCGGAATAATTCCTTTCGCCATCATATCTCTTCCTGTATCGTAAACAAACATGTGTACATAACCCCAAAGTGTTTGAAGTGTCATAAACATGTGAACACCTTTGGCATAAGCTCGTTCGATAGCCGGATACAATTCCTTATTCACATGTCCCAAACCGGTTCCAACAATAATAATTCCTTTGTAACCCGCATCAATCATCGCATCCAAAATATCTGGTTTCATTGCCGGATAATAATAGAGCATGGTAACTTTGTCGCTAAAAAAAGGCAGAATTTTTACGTTCTTGTCTTTTCTGCGGTGATTGTATTCTTTTTTAATATGATGGATTTCGCCTCTTCTCACCATCGCCAAAGGCGTATCGCCAATTGTTCGGAAAGTAGAGCGGTAAGAAGAATGCATTTTCCGAACTCTTGTTCCTTTGTGCAATAAGCCATAATCATCAGAAGTTGGGCCAAACATACACACCATCACTTCGGCAATATCGCTGTGTCCGGCAGTGTACATGGCGTGCATTAGATTGAGGGCTGCATCCGAACTGGGCCGGTCGGAAGAACGCTGCGAACCAACCAACACAATTGGAACGGGCGAATTTTGAACCATAAAAGTCAATGCAGCTCCGGTATGATGCAAAGTATCTGTTCCATGACCAATCACAATCCCATCGACTCCTTTCTCAATTTCGCGACCAATGGCTTTTGCCAAAGCAATGTATTGAGTTGGTCCCATATTTTCGGAAAATACGGCAAATATTTTTTCTGTCTCCAGATTGCAGATATCGGCCAATTCGGGAACAGCTCCATACAATTCGCCGGGAGAAAAAGCTGGAATTACAGCTCCTGTACGATAATCCAAACGCGACGCTATCGTTCCTCCGGTTCCAATCAATTTTACTGACGGCAAACCGGGCGTTTTGGGAAATTCCTTTTCAGGGATTTTATAATTGGCTTTTTTATAGCCCGTTTCTTCTATGCTCAATATGGTTTGAATATCGATGCCAATGTTGTAGCCTGTAACAATCTTCATCACGATGTGCTGATCGTCGTCGTTTTCGGATCTCGGCAAAATAGTTCCTACAAATTTCCCTCGAGTGGTTTCTACATTTGCTTGTCCCCAAACTCTCACCTGAAATTTTTTCAAAACTTCGAGCGATTCCCCTTTGTAGCCTTGAAATATATCGTCTGTCATTTTCTTTGTTTAATTTTTTAAATTGCTGATACTATTTTGCAACACATTTTTTTATTGAAAAGAAGCATCACAAACTTTTCGCACCTCTTGATGCAAATCGGTAAGCGCCATATTTCCGATGGCCAATTTCCGAAGCTGACCCATTATCCAATTTTCTGCATTCGCCGGATTTTGCTTCTTTCCCAATTGTTTAAATTTTTCGCTCAAAAAATAAACCTGCTCCAGAAGCTGCGATTGTTTTACTTTTTTGAATTTAATGCTTGTCAGTACCGAATCAAATTGCATTTTAGGGTGTTCTATCAGGAGTTTCAGCATTTCGTCCGCCAACTTAAAGTCCAACTTGGAATCTTGCAGGTATTTAAACAGTCCATAAATGATTTTATATTCAAAATTGGAAGCTCTTTTAGCATGACCTTCAATAAATTTCAATCGGTGTCCGAGAAAATTGCCCATCAACTTCGGATCGATTTTTAATTTTTCGTTGATTTCCAAAATGAGCGGAAAAAGATTGTTCGTAAACAAAAAATGATAGGTGTCTTCCGAAACTCCCCATTCTTTTAGTCGATTGTATCGTTCGATAATATCTGTGGGCAAGTCGGCCCAAAGGCTTTCGATATACGTATTTGCCAATGGAATTGGAGCGGAATCGGTATCGGGATACATCCGATCGGCACCCGGCAAAACGCGCTCAAAGATTGTACTGCCTTCTTCGAACGATTTTCTTGTTTCGGGCGGAACGCCATCAAAAGCCATCAAACATCGCTCTTCAATTGTTTCCAGAGCGGTTTTTATATCGTCCGAATTTCCCCAAAAAACCAATTGTGCATCTTCTCCGTTGGCTTTCAAAATTTTTCTAATTTTTTCGAAATCGATTTCCGAAATACCGGGTTCCAGACATTCCGAATGCGTCATATTGGGTTTTTCGATGCAAGCAATCACTTTCAGGCGATCGGAAATTTCGTGTGCAAACACTTGGCCTTCTTGGGTAAAATGCGATAAGATGCCAGCGAATTTGGGTAAGTTGACTGCCCAAATCTGATCATTGTGTTCGTTGGCAAAATCGATCTCTTTTGTAGGCGTTTGAAAAAGGTAATAATGAATTTCTATCGCATTCATTTTCCAGTCTGCTTTGGAAATTCGCGCATTCAATTCCTTCCGTATCGCCAACAAAGCCCATTGCCGAAAAGCTTCGCGATGCGTAAGCTCAGGAATCCAGCGCGTATGTGCAACGCCTTTTATTTCAACCCGAGTTCCGCCTTTGCAACTCACATTCACATCTTGCCTACCAGCGCCCATTCCTGTTCTCACCAAACCGGTGCTTCTGTTTAAGAAACGAATGTAGTCGCAAGCTTCTTTCACCTCATCGGGATTCTCCATATCGGGATAAGTAACCGTTTCGATAAGCGGCATTCCCAGTCGGTCGGTTTTGTATATTCGTCGGTGGCCGATATCCGAAATTTCGCGGCAGCTATCTTCTTCAATGCTTAATTGGATAAGCCTCACTTTCTTTTTTTTCAATGGAATTTCGCCTTCTACACCCAAAATGGCCGTGCGTTGAAATCCTGTTGGAATACTTCCGTCTAAATATTGTTTTCGCGTGATATGCACTTCGCCAACGATGTTCAATCGCGATAGCAAAGAAATTTTCAATGCAATTTCCAAGGCTTCCCGGTTGATAGGAAATGGAGGCGTATCATCTACGTCGTAGGTACAAGCAGTTTCGTTTTTGATACGATAAACAATTTCTTTTCGCGTTTTGAATTCCATCAAAGCCGTTCCATCGTATTCGCCCAATTCGCTCAGCGTTGGACGCATGTGGCGAATCAATTCGGCATCATATTCGTGGTGTTTTTGAAAGATACCGGCCGGACAATGGCAAAACAATTTTTCTTTGGTTAGCAATTGTTGATGGACTTCCAGCCCCGACATAAATCCAATTCGGTTGTAATCTTTTTGGGTGGCATTTTTGCGATCAACATAACCAATCGCATTTCGTGTGCTAAGATAATTCTTGAGCGGATCGATTTTCTTCATTGGGTAGCTCATTTGTTAGAACATTGCCTTAGAAAGCATTGTTTTCAGATTAATTAGCTTGTGTTTACAATGCTCAAATATAATAAATTTTATTTGGTTTTTGGTTGGAGTAAATCGCGAATTTTTTACGGAGAAAGGATTTAATACAGGCCAGCCGCCAAATCGAAATTTTATCGCCAAGTGCGGAAAATAAATCTTTCCGCCACAAACCGTTTAGAAATATTTTCGGTGATCAAAAGCTCAATTACAAATGATTTTTCCTATTTTTGACCAAAGTCAAAACCATGTTTGCTATCATCGACGTTGAAACAACAGGCATAAATCCAAAAACCGATCGGCTCACCGAAATTGCCATTGTGGTGTTTGATGGCGAAAAAATTGTGAAAGAATTTTCGAGTTTAATCAATCCTGAACAAAAGATTTCTTACCGCATCACACAAATCACCGGAATCAACAACCAGATGGTGGCTTCTGCACCCAAGTTTTACGAGATTGCCAAAGAGATTGTAGAGCTCACTGAAAATTGCACTTTTGTTGGGCACAATGTCGCTTTCGATTATCGGTTTATTCGTGCCGAGTTCGAAAACTTTGGCTATAAGTATGAACGGAAAACGCTGGATACGATCAAGTTGGCTCGGAAATTTATTCCCGGATTGCGAAGTTACAGTCTGGGAAATTTATGTGCTGATATAGGCATCGAAATTAAAAACAGACACCGGGCTTTGGGCGACGCACTTGCTACTGCCGAACTTTTCAAACGCATCTACCAGTTTGAACCAAATCTTGAAAGTGTTTCACTTGCCGGATTGCATTCGAATCTAAAAAAAGAAAAAATAGATACACTTCCACAAAAAACCGGCGTTTACTATTTCTATAACGACCTTGGTGAGCTAATTTATGTTGGAAAAAGCACCAATATCCACAGCCGAATCATTTCGCATCTGAACAATACGACCACAAAAAAAGCCTTGGAAATGAAAAACCGAATTGCCGATGTGGATTATGAATTGTGCGGAAGCGAATTGGTTGCTTTGCTGTTAGAATCGGACGAAATCAAAAAAAACCTTCCATTGTACAACCGCGCCCAGCGTAGAAGTTTACATTCATGGGGACTATACACCTACCAAGATTCGAACGCGTATTTATGTTTGGCAATCGAAAAAGCAAGCAGTTCGGACAAAAGCCCTTTAAGCTTGTATTCGTCAAAAACACAAGGTCAAGAACATTTGGCTGAGCTCACTCAAAACTATCAACTTTGTCAAAAGCTAAACGGTTTGTATTCCAGTTCGGGAGCCTGTTTTCATTACGGAATTCACCAATGCAAAGGAGCATGCATAGGTCTGGAACCAGCCATAAGTTACAATGAAAGAGTCCTAGGGCTGATCGATTATTTTTCGTATCCTGAAAAAAATTTACTCCTGATAGATGCCGGACGACATGCTGAAGAAAAATCAATCGTTTTGATAGAAAACGGTCATTACAAAGGTTTTGGATTTGTCGATTTAGCCGTATTGAACGACGATTTGGAAACCATCAAATCGGGCATCAATCATTACTTGAATACCAAAGATACCCAGAATATTATTCGTTCTTTTCTGAAAAGCAATAAAGTAGAACAAATTATTCCATTTTAAAACGATGAAAAAACAAAGCTTCCGCATTCTATTTTTACTGAATATTTTCTTCCTCTCTTCGGCTGTGGTGGGAAGAAACCCACAAATAGAGCTACAAACCGAATTTGGAACAATAAGAATAGTCCTCTTTGCTGACAAAGCACCCAAAACAGTTGCTAATTTTCTGCGATACATCGAAGAAAATCGATTGGAAGAAGCCACTTTTTATCGTGTTGTCAGGGACGACAATCAGCAAAACAATGCCATAAAAATCGATGTGATTCAGGGCGGATTGTATGAAGACAATCATCCAAAAATGCTTGCGGCCATTGAGCATGAACAGACACTAAAATCAGGAATAAAACATCTGGATGGAACAATTTCGATGGCGAGAAATGAGCCGGGTACGGCCACGTCGGAGTTTTTTATTTGTATAGGCGATCAGCCTTCCCTCGATTTTGGCGGAAAAAGAAATGGTGATGGCGCCGGATTTGCCGCATTTGGAAAAGTGATACGTGGAATGGATGCGGTGAGAAAAATTCACGAAGCTCACGCCGACGGCCAATACCTGAATCCACGTATTAAAATAAAATTTTTGAGAAAGAATTAAAAAACCCGCCATTTTGGTAGCAGGTTTTTGTGGAAATGCAAATTACTTAAAGCGAAATCTTAGGTTTGAATACATTCGATTTCATCAGAATATCAACATATTGCGCACGTTTGTAGGCGTAAGGATCGTCTATTTTTTCTCGTGAGAGAAGTCCCCGAAACTCGCCTACAGATTGATAATTCTTTTTGATCATCCAAGCTTCTACATCCGAAAGCATTTTACCAATGTGTGGAATTCCGTGTTTATAAAGCGTTGTGACCACCTGAACAATATCTGCTCCGGCCAAAAGCATCTTAATCACGTCTTCGCCTTCCATAATTCCGGTATTGGCAGCCAAACTCATTTCTACCTGACCGGCCAGCAAACCAACATAACGCAATGGCAATCGGTTTTCGTCGGAAGTGGAAAAATTATACGGAAATTGCATTTTCTCCTGATTGATGTCGATATCCGGTTGAAACAATTTGTTAAACATCACCACCGCATCTACGCCTGTTCCTTCAATCATGTTTACCATTCTCAAAGTATTGGTATAAAATGGACTAATTTTTACGGCAACCGGAATTTTTAAAGCCGCTTTTACATCATGCATTATATTCAATTGCTCTTCCAATACGTCGTGACCGCTCAATCCAAAAGGTTTTGGAGTAGAAAAGAAATTGAGTTCAATTCCATCGACACCTGTTTTTTCAATTTCTTTAGCATAATCAACCCAAGTGTATTTATACACGCAATTTAAGCTCGCAAAAACAGGAATTTTCACCGCATTTTTGGCTTTTCGGAGGTTTTCCAAAAATTCGTGAGGTCCCACTTCTCCCATTCCGGGAAACAAAGAAATCATTTCAGAATTACGGTCGTTGTATGCAGTGAGCTCTTCGTCTGTTTCAAAATTTTCCATTTGAATTTGCTCTTCAAACAAAGATTTATAAACGATGGCTCCGGCTCCGGCCGCTTCCATTTTTTTTAAGTTCTCAATATCCGTAACCAGATTGCTAGCCCCAACTACAATTGGATTCTTGAGCTCAATGCCCATATAAGTTGTTCTTAAATCAGCCATAAAAATATTTTTATAGGTTTGTAAAATAGATTGATTCAAAGATACAAAAAATCCAAAGCGATAAAATAATTAGGCATTTAATGTCCTAATTATTTTATTGTCACAAGGATGAAGATGCATCGAACGAAAAAAATCAATCACAGCGCAAACGATTGAATAAAAAAACTTAATTCATAACCTTTCTAAATTAGTAAATTTAGAAAGATGATGGGGCATTTTGGCTACTCAAACAGATTAAAATTTGTACTTTTGTGCTCATTTTTTATAAGAAATAAGAACTAAAATAAACATACAATTTAAATTTATTTTAAAATGGAAAATAAGAAAAAATTTATCACTTGCGACGGAAACTACGCTGCGGCTCATATAGCCTATATGTTTAGCGAAGTTGCTGCAATTTACCCTATTACCCCTTCTTCAACCATGGCCGAATATGTTGACGAATGGGCAGCAAACGGCCGAAAAAATATTTTTGGCGAAACGGTACAAGTTTCCGAATTACAATCAGAAGGCGGAGCCTCCGGAGCTGTTCACGGCTCATTGCAAGCCGGTGCATTGACAAGTACATTTACGGCTTCTCAAGGATTGCTTTTAATGATTCCAAACATGTATAAAATTTCCGGCGAACTATTGCCCGGCGTATTTCACGTAAGTGCACGCAGCCTTGCAGCGCAAGCACTTTCCATTTTTGGTGATCATTCCGATGTGATGTCGGCTCGCCAAACCGGATTTGCATTTTTGGCTACCGGTGGTGTTCAGGAAGTGATGGATTTGGCCGGTGTGGCTCACTTGGCTGCTATTAAAACACGCATACCATTTGTACATTTCTTCGATGGTTTTAGAACTTCTCACGAAATTCAAAAAATTGAATATTTTTCAAACGATGATTTGGCTCCTTTAATCGATCAAGAGGCATTAAAGAAATTTAGAGATTCCGCTTTGAATCCCGAAAATCCGGTAACCCGTGGTACTGCTCAAAATCCGGATATTTATTTCCAGGCTCGTGAAGCTGCAAATAGATTTTACGATGCTGTTCCGGATGTTGTGGAAGAATATATGCAAGAAATAACCAAAAAAACCGGTCGCGAATATCATCCATTTACATATTATGGCGCCGCCGATGCAACCGACATCTTGGTTGCTATGGGTTCGGTAACCGAAACAATCAAAGAAGTGATTGATTACAAAATGGCTCAAGGCGAAAAAATTGGATTGATTTCTGTTCATTTGTATCGCCCTTTCTCTACCAAATATTTCTTGAAAGTATTGCCAAAAACAGTAAAACGCATTGCCGTTTTAGATCGTACCAAAGAGCCTGGAGCGAATGGCGAGCCATTGTATTTAGATATCCGCGATTTGTTCTACGGAAAAGAAAATGCTCCGGTAATCGTTGGCGGTCGTTATGGTTTGTCGTCGAAAGATACCACTCCATCGCAAATCATCAGCGTTTATGAAAATCTTGCAATGCCCGAGCCAAAAAATCGTTTTACAATCGGTATTGTTGATGATGTTACATTCCTCTCTCTACCAAAGAAAGAAGAAATAAGCGTTGTTCCAAAAGGAACTTTCGAAGCTAAATTTTATGGTTTAGGAGCTGATGGAACAGTTGGTGCAAACAAAAACTCCATCAAAATTATTGGAGATTCTACTGATAAATATGCACAAGCGTATTTTGCTTACGATTCGAAGAAATCGGGGGGAATCACTATTTCGCATTTACGCTTTGGCGACAACCCCATTCGTTCTACTTATTTGGTTGGTACACCCGATTTTGTTGCTTGTCACGTTCCTTCTTATCTTACAAAATACGATATGCTCAAAGGAATCAAGCAAAATGGAGTTTTCTTGTTGAACAGCAGTTGGGATGTTGAAACTACCAAAGCAAATCTACCTGCAAAAATCAAAAAAACTCTTGCCGAGAAAAACATCAGCATGTATATCATCGACGCTACAAGTATTGCCGTTGAAATTGGCTTGGGAAATCGTACCAACACCATTATGCAATCAGCATTCTTCAAAGTAGCCGAAGTTGTTCCATTTGCTCTGGCTGTTGAAAAGATGAAAGCGTTCATCGTAAAATCGTACGGCATGAAAGGCGAAGAAATTATCAATATGAATTTTGCTGCTGTTGATCGCGGTGGTGCTGTTACAAAAATTGAGATTCCCAAAGAATGGGCATCGATAGATGTTGTAGCCGAAAAAGCAAAAGAAGATGCTTCTATTCCAGATTTCATCAAAAATTTTGTAAACACTGTAAACGCACAAGATGGCGACACTTTGCCAGTGAGTGCATTTTACGGTCGTGAAGAAGGAACTTTGCCAGCCGGAACAGCTGCCTACGAAAAGCGTGGTATTGCCGTCGAAATACCAGAATGGCAAATGGAAAGCTGTATTCAATGTAATCAATGTTCGTATGTTTGTCCTCACGCTGCCATTCGTCCTTTCTTATTGGACGAAAAAGAATTGGCCGGAGCGCCCGCTGGAACTGAAACCAAAAAAGCAGTTGGAAAACAATTGGAAGGATTGCAATTCCGTATTCAGGTATCTGCATTGGATTGTACAGGTTGCGGAAACTGCGAGGAAGTTTGTCCTTCAAAAGAAAAATCGCTCATTATGAAGCCGCTTGAATCCCAAATGGCTGAAGCCGAACGTTGGGATTATATAGCCAAAAATGTGACCTACAAAGATCATTTGGTTGATAAAACCAAATCGGTGAAAAATTCTCAGTTTGCTCAGCCTTTGTTTGAGTTCTCTGGAGCCTGTGCCGGTTGTGGCGAAACACCTTACATCAAAACCATTACACAATTGTTTGGCGAAAATATGATGGTAGCCAATGCAACGGGTTGTTCTTCCATTTATGGTGGTTCGGCTCCTTCAACTCCTTATTGCAAAAACGCCAACGGAGAAGGTCCGGCTTGGGCAAACTCATTGTTTGAAGACAATGCAGAATACGGTTTTGGTATGGCCATAGGTGTAAACAAAATCAGAGATCGCATCAAACTACGGTTAGAGGCAGCTATACAAAAAGGCGTTTCGGAAGAACAAAAACTTGTTTTCGAAAACTGGATTGCAACAAAAGAAAATGGTGAAAAATCGAGAGAAGCCTCCGCAAAGCTGAAAGAAATTCTAAGCGAAACCAAAGAAGATTTTGCAAAGGATATCATGGCCTTAAGCCACTACTTTGCAAAACGTTCGCAATGGATTTTTGGCGGCGACGGCTGGGCGTACGATATTGGATATGGCGGACTTGACCACGTTTTGGCTTCGGGAGAAGATGTAAATGTGTTGGTGCTGGACACCGAAGTTTATTCCAATACGGGAGGACAATCGTCCAAATCGACTCCAATTGCTGCGATCGCTAAATTCGCTTCTTCCGGAAAACGCATTCGCAAGAAAGATTTGGGAAGAATGGCCATGAACTACGGATATATTTACGTTGCCCAAGTAGCAATGGGCGCTAGCAACAATCAGTATTTTAAAGCCATCAAAGAAGCGGAAGCTTTTCCTGGTCCATCTATTGTAATTGCTTACTCGCCTTGTATTGCTCACGGTATTCGCAGCGGAATGGGAACTACCCAGCTTGTCGAAAAAAGAGCCGTCGAATCAGGCTATTGGAGTTTGTATCGATTTGATCCAAGATTGGAAGAACAAGGAAAAAATCCTTTCCAAATGGATTCCAAAGAGCCCGATTGGACAAAATTCCAAGATTTCTTGATGAACGAAGTACGTTATACTTCATTGAAACAAGCATTTCCAAAAGAGGCAGATCAGCTATTTGCTGCTGCTGAAGAAAGTGCCAAATGGAGATACAATAGCTACAAGCGTTTAGTCGCAGCTGATTATTCAATCGAAAAATAATTGATGCTGAATTGAATTTAAAAACCGGAAACAAAAATTTCCGGTTTTTTTGTATAATTCCATTAATTTTACCGCAAATAAGTAAAAACCTTCATAGCAACAATCTTCATGAAAAAATATTCTTTATCCCTGTTAGCCGTTTCAATATCCATTCTTTCGATCACGGTTTCTTGCCAGCAAAAATTGGATAAACCCATCGCAAATGAAAACGAAAAGCTGATATTTGCTACGCTATTTGTGCAACAAGCCGCCGAATACAAAGCCCTCACCTTGCAAGCCTACAACGTTGGGCAATTTCGCTTAGACGCTCTTTTGAAAGAAGCGAAAGGCAATAAAAAATTAGCTGTAGTGGTCGATATCGACGAAACTGTCTTGGACAACTCCCCTTTTGAAGCGAAAAGTATTTTAGAAAATAGCAGTTACCCAAAATATTGGAACGAATGGTGTAATTTGGCACGTGCCGAAGCGATTCCCGGTGCGAAAGAGTTCCTGAACTATGCAGCCGAAAAGGGCGTTGAAACTTTTTACATTTCCAACAGAAAAATTGAATTGTACGAAGCAACACTAAAAAACCTGACCGAAAAAGGCTTTCCTTTCGCTGATTCTACTCACCTTTTGATGCGCACATCGGCCAACGACAAAGAGCCGCGCCGAAACTTGGTGAGAGAAAATTATGAAATTGTTTTGCTTTTTGGCGACAATTTAGGCGATTTCTCCAATGTTTTTGACGACAAAAGCACAGCTGATCGCGCTGCTTTAGTAGAAGAAATGAAAAATGAATTTGGCACAAAATTTATTGTTTTGCCAAATCCAATGTATGGAGCTTGGGATGCAGCCCTATTTTTCGATCTGAATGTCACCAACAAAGACTCGGTTTACAAAGCCCGTTTGAAGAGTTTCTAGAAACCATATTTGGCTGCTAAATGGAGCATTGCGCCAAAAGGCTCTCCTTGCAGATTTAGAAGTTTAGCAAAAGCAGGTTCGGTTTTCCAGCCTGCTTTTTTTAGCTCTATGATTTGCTTTTTAAATTCAATGTGGTTTTGTTCGAGCAGCATTTTTTCTATTTGCAAATGGCGATAAGCGTTTTGCTGGTTCGAAGGTCGGTTTTGCGCAAACAAATCAACAGCAAATGTATCCACCCAAAATCGCGCCACTACAGTTTCGTGTCCATCGATGAATTTTTCGCTCAACTGAAAACCGGGTTCATCTTTAAAAATAGCGCGCACAGAAACAATGTAATCTGTTTTTTGTTGATAGCAACAGTTGATGTCTAAATCTGAACTTTCTATGGCAATATCCAAAGGATAAGTTCCTGTTAGGATAGGCTGGAAACGAGCCAGTTTTTCCATTAATTTGAATGTAGTCAAAACTCGAAAAACTTTTTTTTGAGCCTCACTTCCAGCGGATAGATAGCCAATATTCAGGAATTTTTCGTGTGCAACAATCACTTTATTCATCGGGACATCGAAAGCATCGGTTGGAATTTGATCGAAATATTGAAATGAGAAACAAAGTCCAATTTTGTACACGTCCGAACCCGCCAATAGCTTGTCGTAATAAGCCTTTCCTCTTCCCAGACGATTGTTCATTTTGTCGAAAGCCATTCCGGGAAGCAAAGCCACATCTATTTCATGAATGGAAAACTCGGTTTCGTTGTTTGGTTGGGCGATTCCATATTTTTGATCCAAAACCAAATCTTGATCGGGATAAAATGCTTTTAAAAGCAAATTCTCCTTTTCGATAAACGGCAACAAAATGGTTTTAAACTTGGCCCATTTGCGAATAAAATGGTGGGTAAACACTTCGTCTGGCAATGACCAATAAGCCAATACAACTTTTGCATCCTTAAATTTTTGATCCATTTCGAGTTCCGGCCAACAATTTTCGGACAACTGTTGCAATTGAGCGACGGTAAAATCTTTTTTTCGCTCTCTTACGTGTGTTCTTATTTTCTGTTTTTCGTCGTTCATGGCTTAAAAAAAGGGAACCACTCGAATTGGCTCCCTCTTTTAGAAATTAATCTTTAGTTTATCTCCAAATCGAATGGCATTCGGGCTTGAATCATATCGCGTTTCTGAATAGTATTAAAAAGTTTGAGGTATTTGGCATATTCGCCCAACTCTTTGCTTAGCCACACACTGCTTTCGCCACTCAAATCGTCGAGGAGTTGCATGATTGGATCTTTCTGAACCGGTAAAGACAAAATCTTATACTCTTTCAATTTGGCCAATTCAGCAGCAGCCACAATAGCCTCTTCCAAACCACCCAACTGATCTACAAGACCAATTTTTAAAGCTTGTTCGCCTGTCCAAACGCGACCTTGTCCAATGGCATCCACATCTTCTATTTTCATCTTTCTTCCGGCAGCTACTTTTCCAACAAAGCTAGAATACGTATTTTCAATATTTTTTTGAATCACGGCTTGCTGGAAAGGTGACATTGGTTTAGTGATATCCAGAAAATCGGCATTTTTATTGGTCATCACGGCATCAAAAGTAATTCCCAATTTATCGTTCATCAGTTCCTGAATATTTGGAATCATGCCAAAAACGCCGATAGAACCGGTGATAGTTGTAGGTTCGGCAAAAATTTTGTGAGCATTGCAGGCAATGTAATATCCACCCGAAGCCGCCACGTCGCTCATAGAGGCAATAAGCGGTTTTTCGGATTTTGTGAGTTCGGCTTCGCGCCATATCAAATCAGAGATCAGAGCACTTCCTCCGGGAGAATTGATGCGCAACACAATAGCTTTTACATGGCTATTTTCGCGCGCCGACCGAAGTGCTTTTACGATGTTTTCTTCGCCAATTTGCGTATCGTTTCCTTTGCCGGGCATAATTTCGCCCGAAGCATAGATAACGGCAATTTTGTCGCGCGAGCTGCTAAGCTCTTTATAAAACGAAGTCCGAATGTATTTTCCAACACTGATTAAGTTAGGATCGTCTTGTTTCTCCGTTTTGTTGTACGAAAGCAAATGGTCTTTCACTTCATCAGCGTATTTTAGTCCATCAACAAAGCCCAATTCCAAAGCCGATTTTGCGTCGTTCAAACGAAGTTCGTCGGCATAGATATTGAGTTCTCCGATGGAAATTTTTCGCTCGTCAGCGATGCCTTTCAACAATTCGGCCCAAACAGATTCTATCAGAGCACTCGTTTGTTTCTTGCTGGCATCGCTCATTTTCTCCAACATAAAAGGCTCTACTGCGCTTTTGAATTGCCCGTGACGAATTATTTGCATATCAACGCCCAATTTTTTAAGCGCGCCGGTAAAGAATGTAACTTGACCGTTTAATCCTGTAAAGAGGATTAATCCTTCGGGGTGCAAAAAAAGCGGTTTGGCCACAGAGGCCAGATAATAGGTTTTCTGATCGAAGCCGGTGGCGTAGGCGACCACAAATTTTCCGCTTTCTTTGAAATTTTCCAGCGCTTTTCGGATTTCTTGTGTTGAAGACATGCCCGCCATAATGGACGAAGTGCTTAAATAAATTCCATCAATATTGGGATCTTCTTTCGCTTTTTGAATAGAGCGAATTATTTCGTCTAAACCCGGGTTTTGCTGAATCGAAAAATCGGTAAAATCCAATTGTGATAAAGGATCGTTTAAACTCCGGTCGTTGATTGGAAAATCCAATTTTAAGTTCAAAATACTGTGCGAAGGGATTACAACTTCCGTATCTTCAGCAGAAGACATCAAAGATCCGATGATGCCTAAGATGATAAAAATGGAAAGAATACCGGCAATGAAAATGCCCAGAATTGTTGCTAAAGTAAATTTAAAAAATTGTGCCATAATGCCTTTCTTTTTATTGAAATATGCAAGCAATTTACATCATTTTATTTGATTTCAAGACATTCGAAACCAATCAGAATGCTAAATCTTTGTTAACAATTGGTTGTGAAGATTTTTACACTCAAGCCGAAAAAAAGTCGCTACAAATATTAGAATTTTGTGTAGATGACAAGAGAATTAGAAAAACGACACCAACTTTTAAAAATTGCGGCTTTGTTGCTTTTCATTCTATTGAGTATTTTCAGCTTGGCAAACGAGCCCATTTCGCGATACAAAAGCTCCATTTCGACACTGCACAATTTTTCTGTTTATATCATGGATCAAGGACAATGTTCGGCGAGCGATTTTAGCGCCATGCTGCTTTATTACAATCCAGATTTAAATCCGGCGAAAGTAGATTATTTGGCGCGAGTGTATGTTACAGAAGCCACCAAAGAGGGCGTAAATCAAGACATTGCGTTTAGTCAAATGTGTCTGGAAACGGGTTTTTTGAATTTCAAAGGAAATGTAAAACCACATCAAAACAATTTTTGTGGATTAGGCGCAGTAAGCGCCCATTCGAATGGAGAACATTTTCCGGATGTAGAAACCGGTGTTCGCGCCCATATCCAACATTTGAAGGCGTATGCCTCTACATTGGATTTAATTTTGCCGAATGTTGACAATCGTTTTCGGTTTGTGAAACGAGGTATTGCCCCAACTATTTACGAATTGCCCGGCCGCTGGGCTTCGGATAAAGAATATGCCGTGAAATTGGAAAGTTTATTATCGCGTTTGTTTCTTATACGCTATCAAACCGCCAGCCGAGAGACGAATAAATAACATTTCCGTTAATTCAAAAAAACCACAGCCATTAGAAAAAATCTGAATTGAAAAAATGGTTAATAAATTCATTTTATTAAGTATTTCTTTCTTCATTTCTTTTTTATTTTTGTTCTGGGATGCATAAAATAGTACTACTAACAGGAAGCAATCAAGGAGAGCGACTCGGCCTGATACGTCAAGCAAAACAATTGCTTGAAAATGAGCTAGGTTTATGTGTCAAAGCATCTTCTATATACGAATCAGCCCCGTGGGGTTTTGAATCGGAAACGAAATTCCTGAATCAGGTTTTGCTTTTTTTTAGCGATTTCGGTCATCAAGAAATTCTCAGAATTGGCCTGAAAATAGAAACCGATTTGGGAAGAAAAAGAGAACAAATGGGCTATCGTTCACGTGCGATGGATATCGATATTTTGTTTTACGACGATAAAATTGTGAACGAACCTGACTTGCAAATTCCGCATCCACAGCTTCACAAAAGACGATTTACTTTAGAGCCTTTGTGTGAAATTATGCCCGATTTTATTCACCCTATTTTAAAAAAAAACCTGCATGAATTATTGTCGGAATGTTCGGATAATTTAAGCGTTGTAAAACTCGGAAATGAAAATGATTTATAATTACATTGCAATAGAAGGAACTATAGGAGCCGGGAAAACCTCGCTGGCCACAAAAATTTCGGAAGATTACAACGGCAAGTTGATTTTAGAACAGTTTGACGACAACCCCTTTTTGCCAAAATTTTATCTCGAAGCCGACAAATACGCTTTTCCATTGGAATTGTCGTTTTTGGCAGAACGCTATCAACAATTGACAGCTCAATTGCATTCGCAAGACCTATTTAAGAATTTTACGATATCCGATTATTTCATTACAAAATCTTTAATCTTTGCCCAAAAAACCTTGCCGAACGATTTATTTGGCTTGTATAATAAGCTTTTTCAGATAATCAATGCCAGTTTACCAACGCCCGACCTATTGGTTTATCTGTATTTAAGAGTAGATCGCTTGCAAGAAAACATCCGTTTGCGCGGCCGCTCTTACGAGCAAAGTATTGGAAACGACTATTTAGAAGGCATACAGCAAGGCTATTTCGAATTTATCAAACAGCAACAGAATATGCGTATCTTAATTCTCGACACCAATGATATTGATTTTGTGAAGAATCCGGCAGACTATCAAAAGATAATGTATCATATTGAACAAGAATACGCTATTGGTATTCACCGCATTGTTGTTTAAGAATTTTAAGGCTTCTTTTCACCGAAAAATCAGATGTCTATTCACAAAGAACTGTTGAAGCTTTTTTGCGAAAACGAAAAGATAAGACCAGCGAATTTGTAATTTTATAGGCTAAAAGGAAAACCTATGCTTTCAAATTCGAAAATCCAACTCTTCATAATAAGTTTACTCCTAATGCTCTTTGGTTTTGCTGCTTATTTTGGCTACAAAAAATTGGCTGTGCAAAACATGGAACCATTGCAAGGATTTCCGGAAAAGACAGCCGTTGTATTCGAAATTCCTGACCCCTATTTTTTATATACCAAACTCAAGGATGGAAATCTGTTTATGGCCGATCTGCTTCAAGAAAAAAGCGTGGTTGATATGGATTCGGTGTTTAAAATCCTGATTTCACAAAGCGAGTACAATGAACAATTGAAATCGTTTTTGTCAACTACCTTCTATCTGAGTTTTCTGGAAAAGGATTCTAAATTTCATTTCTTACTCATTGCCAAACAAAATGAACTCAATATAACCGAATTGAAGGACATTATTTTGCCGAATTTCGAATCCATGAAATTCAATGTTGTTTCGAACAACAAAAATATCGCCAGCCTAGAAGCTCCCTCGTCCACTTATTTTTTGGCTGAAGAAAAGGGCTTGATTTTTCTAAGCAGTAGTCAGTCAATCATCGAAGAATCGCTTACTGACCTGAACAAACCCAAAACATTCGTACAATCGAGCGATTTTATTGCGCTACAAAAAACACAAGGAAAGCGAGCCGATATTTATATTTACATCAATTTTGAATACAGCGATTCGGCATTTACCGATCAATTAAAACCGGCCATCAAAACCAAATTTAAAGCTTCTAAATTAGCCAATTTCAGTGTTTTAGATCTTTTGGTAAAAAAAGACGAGCTGCTTATTAGCGGTTATACAACTGCCTACGATACGTTGGATCAATTTCTTGCTGCCTTCAAAAATCAAAAAGGCAAAAAATCGGAACTAACCTCTTCGATGCCCTTTACCACCGAAAGTTTCATTTCCGTAAATTTATCGGATTATAAATCGTTTGCTGAAAAACAAACATCGTGGGATTACAGAACAAGCATCGATAAAATGATACGTGGGAAAAGCATGAAAATTACCGAACAATGGTGGGCGGGCGAAATGGCTTTGGTTATTGATGAAAAACAAAGGGAATATGCCATTTTTACGGCCAAATCGGGAAGCGAAGCATTTGAGATTTTGGCGGAAATAGCCCATCAATCACAACCTGCAATTGTTACGGAAACGTACCGCGAACTAAAAATAAAACAAATTAATTCTCCTATTTTTCTTCAAAGTCAGTTTGGCTCACTTTTTTCGAACTTCGAAGCCGTTTATTTTTGCGTGATCGACGAAGCCGTTATTTTTGGCAAAAGGCTTTCCGATATCGAACGCTATATCGACGCGCTTCTTTTGGGCAACAATCTAAGCAAAAATGAAGATTATATTGCCTTTTCGGACAATTTATCCGACGATGCATTGATTCGGGTTTATAGCAAAAACATTCAACAAAACCATCCTATCATCCAGCTTTTTGCGAAAGAAACGATTGACAATTTAAGTGGTTTTAAAAGCCTACGCGAACATATCCAAAGCATTGGAATTCAGATTAGCAACAAGAACAATCTCTATTATACCGGCGTCTTTGTAAAGCACGGCATCAAGCAAACACAAAAACTCAGTGCATGGCAAGTTGACTTGGAAGCACCCATTGTAGCCGGGCCTTTCTTGGTAAAAAATCACAACGTTGAAGGAAACAGTATTCTGGTTCAAGATGCTTTCAATACACTCTATTTTCTGAATGCCAAAGGCGATATTGTTTGGACTCAGCAACTGAAAGAAAAAATTGTAAGCGATGTTTTTGAAGTCGATTTTTACAAAAACAACAAATGGCAATACGTTTTCAATTCGGCCAATTTTCTCTATCTGTATGATATAACCGGAAATTCGGTTGGAAATTATCCAATTCAGTTGAACTCAGAAGCCACCAATGGTTTGCAGATAATTGATTACGACAACAACAAAAATTACAGTCTTTTTCTGGCAGGAAAAAACGGCGAGCTATACAATTATGAGCTGAACGGACGGCTTTTAAAAAGTTGGCAAGCAGAAAATACCCGAAAAGAAATAGTGAAACCGCTTACGCACATCATTGCCAACAAAAAAGATTATTTAATATTTGAAGCCGGAAATGGCGATATTCTCTTTATCGACCGTAGAGGCAATAAACGGATGGAAATACGTCAATCTTTTTCGAATGCATTGGGTTCGGATATTTATCTGAACAGAACCAATAGCTCAAAAGGAATCTTCTTAACAACCGATGCCGATGGCTCGGTGGTTTATATTCCAGAAACCGGCGAGGTGAAAAAGACGTCTTTTGGCAAATTCAGTTCAAATCATTTCTTTTTATATGCCGATTTTGATGGAAGCTTGATTTCCGATTTTATTTTTCTGGACAACAAAAAATTGCGCATCTTCGACAATTATCAAAATATATTGTTGGCATTCGATTTTCCAAATCCGATTGATTTAAAACCACAACTTTTCAGACTCAACGATGAACTTATTCTTGGAGTCTTGGATCGAACGGCAAAACAATTGTATCTTTTCAATAAAAACGGACTCCTAAGCGACAAATTATTCAAAGGCAATACAGCCTTCGAAGTTGGAAATTTGAAAGCTAAAATATCTAACTCGCTGATTATCGGGCTGGATAATTCTGTTTACAATTTTCCTTTGGATTGATTTTTTTCGATTTGAGCATAAAATTTACAGAAATTTTTCAAACCACAAGCCTCACATTTTGGCGATCGGGCTATACAAACATAGCGGCCATGCAAGATCAGCCAATGATGCGCAATGGGAAGTTTAAGTTGTGGGATGTGCTTTATCAATTGTTTTTCAGTTTCAAGCGGTGTTTTGGAATCTGTGCTTAAACCCAATCGAGCCGAAACCCGAAAAACATGCGTATCGACGGCCATGGCGGGTTTATTAAATACCACAGAAAGGATTACATTGGCCGTTTTTCGTCCAACGCCGGGCATTTTTTGCAAATCGTCGAGCGTTGATGGAACTTCGCCTTTGAATTGATGATGCAAAACGGTGGCCATTCCTACCAAATGCTTGGCTTTATTGTTTGGATATGAACACGTACGGATAAACTCAAAAACTTCGTCGGGACTTGCTGCTGACAAACTTAATTCATCAGGAAAGCGATTGAAAAATGCAGGAGTAATCTGATTTACACGTTTATCGGTGCATTGAGCCGAAAGAATTACTGCCACCAAAAGTTCATAGGCATTCGAATAACGCAACTCAGTTTCAGCAATGGGCACGTTTTTTTCAAACCAATCCACGATGGCTTTAAACCGTTCTTTCTTATTCATTCAGAAATACTTAGGCCAAATTTGCCGCCAAAATATCGACAATATGAATGCATTTTAAAGGCAGTTTGTTTTTTTGGATATAGCCATCAATGTGCATCAAACAACTGGAATCGGTAGAAACCAAATATTCGGCACCGGTAGCCAAAGCGCGTTCTACTTTTTGTTGAGCCATCGCGGTAGAAATCCCTTCAAATTTCATCGAAAAAGTTCCACCAAATCCACAACAGCTATCGGCTTCTTCCATTTCGAGCAGTTCCAATCCTTTCACTTTGCTTAATAGCAATCGTGGTTGATTGGTTAAGCCATATTCTCTTTTTGAAGCACACGATTCGTGGTAAGTTACTTTATGATTGAACTCTGCACCTACATCCGTTCGGTTTAAAACATTCACCAAAAAATCGGTCAACTCATAGATAGAACTTTGCAAATGTTTGGATTCGTTGTGCAAGGAAGAATTGTGAAAAAGTTTGGGATATTGCTTTTTCACCATTCCGGTACAACTTGCCGATGGGCTTACAACGTAATGATTTCCATCAAAATCTTTGATAAATTTCTCGCCAAGCGCCTTTGCTTCGTCCCAAAATCCACTGTTAAATGCCATTTGGCCACAGCAGGTTTGATTGGGATTGTAATTCACATCACATCCTAAGTTTTCGAGGAGTTTAATCATATTTTTTCCCGTTTTAGGAAAAAACTGATCAATAAAACAGGGAATAAAGGCTTCAACTTTCATTTTTCACATTCAGTTCATGCAAAAATAACGAAAGCACGACAATAAACAAGGATAGTTTCGACTAATTTATTTTTTCACAATTTGTTGTATATTGCAGAAAAATCAAACGATGATTCGTCTTCTTTGAATTTAAATACGCAAAAGGTTTTGACTAAGTCAAAAATTTTTTGTCACTTTGAAGGGCTTATTCTCGTTTTGGTTGATGGTTTCGAGACGAAGCTAACAAAATACAGAGCTCAATTTATTGATTATCAATTTAAATTATTCAAAAATGAAATCAAAAGTCACAAAATTCTTCCTTATTCTTTTTGTTCTAGTATTCATTGCATTTTTTGCCGGACCAAAAGTAGAAAAACCCAGTATGGATGGGTTTGTTGCACAAACAGAACAAACTATTTCATTAAGTGGTTTGGAAACGCAAATCAAAGAGGCGGAAGCGCAGGTTCCGTTTCTAAAACCAGACAATGAATCCAGAATTTTGTGGGCACATCCGGACAGTATTTCACGAACAGAATACGTTTTATTGTATTTGCATGGTTTTTCGGCGAGTCCAAAAGAAGGTTTTCCAATCAATTACGAGTTTGGGCAGCGATACGGAATGAATACCTACATTCCTCGTTTGTACGGTCATGGCGTGGAAACTCCAAATAATTTATTGGATTTAAGTCCGGATAAGTTGATTCAATCGGCCAAAGACGCACTAGTTATTGCGCGGCAATTGGGCGATAAAGTGATCATTATGAGCACTTCTACAGGCGGAACACTTTCGCTGCTCTTGGCGGCCGATAATCCTGAAATTTTTGCTCAAATCTTGTATTCACCCAATATCGAACTCAAAGACAATAGTGCGCAAATCCTCACACTTCCTTGGGGTGTAAATATTGGAAAAATGATCGCTGGCGAAAAATTGGTCTATGACGACGAGCCTGAAGTTCAGAAATTTTGGCAATCGTCCTATCGTATTGAAGCGGTGGCCAATCTGCAAAGTCTGGTTGCCAACACCATGAAAAAAAGCACGTTCGAAAAAATTTATTCGGCGGTATTTTTAGGCTATTATTATAAGAATGAACAAGAAAACGACCCAACCGTAAAAGTAAGCGCCATGCAGGAAATGTTTAGCGAAATAAGTACACCCAAAGAGTTAAAAAGAGAACATGCTTTTGCTGAAGTTGGCGTTCATCCATTTGCTTCGGGCATAAAATCAAAAAATTATGATGTTGTTCGTTTCGAAACGTTTAAATTTGCTGAAGAAATTCTAAATCTTAAACCTATACAAGACTAAATAATATGAGCATACACATAGGCGCAAAAAAAGGAGATATTGCAGAAACTGTATTACTACCCGGCGATCCATTACGCGCAAAATTTATCGCCGATACTTTCCTGACAAATGTATCACAGTACAACAATGTGAGAGGAATGTTGGGATTTACCGGAAATTACAAAGGAAAACGGATTTCGGTTCAGGGAACAGGTATGGGAGTACCGTCCATTTCCATTTATACCAATGAACTGATAAGAGAATACGACGTTCAAAAATTGATGCGTGTGGGCACGTGTGGCGCTTTGCAAAACGACATTCAATTACAGGATGTGATATTGGGAATGGCAGCATCCACAGATTCGAGTTTAAACAAAATCCGATTCGATGGAATGGATTATGCCCCCGTTGCTGATTTCGATTTGCTTTTGCAAGCCTACAACTATGCAGTAAGCGTAGGAAAAATGGTGAAAGTTGGCAATATTCTCACTTCAGATATTTTCTATAACGATGATTATTTGGCTGATCCTTTTCGGAAATGGAAAGACTTTGGACTTTTGGCCGTAGAAATGGAAAGTGCCGCTTTATACACTTTAGCCGCCAAGTACAAACGAAAAGCACTCACAATTTTAACGGTAAGCGATCATATTTTAAGCGGAGAAAAATGCACGGCCGAAGAACGCCAGCATGCTTTTACCGATATGATGGAAATTGCGCTGGAAATTGCATAAACTCAATATTTAATCAAGTAGCATGAACAAAATAGTCTTAATTAGTGGGGCCACTGCCGGAATTGGAGAAGCTTTGGCGTGGAAATTTGCCGAAAACAACTACAATCTTATCCTGACTGGAAGAAGAAAAGATCGCTTAGAAAAAATAGAACGAGCACTCATTGGTAAATTCCCAATAGAAGTGCTTACTTTGAATTTCGATATTCGGAAATTGACGGAAGTAGAAAATGCTGTAAATAGCATTCCTGAAAACTGGCAGAACATCGACGTTTTGATTAATAATGCGGGCTTGGCTGTTGGAGT
>DMBV01000013.1 GCA_003445975.1 Bacteroidales bacterium | reverse complement strand
TTTTGCCCGACAATGTTCCTGCGAATGAATTTTTAAACTTAGAAAACGATAAAATTTCTACTTCGCGAAATTGGGCTGTCTGGTTGCACGAATATTTAGTGGACTTTCCCGGAAAACAAGATGTGCTTCGCTATGTGCTCACCGCCAATGCACCCGAAACCAAAGACAACGATTTCACTTGGAAAGATTTTCAGGCGAAAAACAACAACGAACTCTTGGCCATCTTCGGAAATTTTGTAAACCGGACATTGGTTTTAACTCAAAAATATTACAATGGAAAAGTTCCCGCTTTAGGCAAATTGACTTCATCCGATACGCTTGTCTTGACCGAGATAGCAGCTTATCCCAACCGAATTGGTAATAATATTGAAGAATATCGGTTTCGCGAAGCAATTGGCGAATTGATGAATTTGGCTCGGATGGGAAATAAATATTTAACCGAAAACGAGCCATGGAAAACAATCAAGACAGATGAAAAACGGGTCGAAACAGTTTTGAATATTGCGCTTCAAATATGTGCCAGTCTTGCGGTTTTGTCGGAACCATTTCTGCCTTTTTCGTCGGCAAAACTAAAGAAAATGTTGGCGCTTTCTGATAAATTAGCTTGGGACAATGTCGATAGCCATCAACTGGTGAAGGAAAATCAGACCTTGCCAATTCCCGAACTGCTTTTTGAAAGAATTGAAGATGAATCCATCGAATTTCAAGTGCAAAAATTGCTGAATACAAAATTATCCAACCAAGCTCAAAGCAACCAAGCTGTTGCTTCGAAAGAAAATATCTCCTACGATGAGTTTGCCAAAATGGATATTCGTGTTGGGACTATTTTAGAGGCTGAAAAAGTGGCGAAAACAAAGAAACTGTTGAAACTGAAAATCGATACAGGAATAGATCAACGCACAATCGTTTCGGGTATTGCAGAATATTTTTCGCCCGAAGAAATCATCGGAAAACAAGTAAGTGTTTTGGTCAATCTTGCACCCAAAAATTTGAAAGGAATTGAATCGCAAGGAATGATTCTGATGGCCGAAGACGCCGATGGCAGTTTGCGGTTTGTGGTTCCTTCCGTTCAAACAAAAAATGGCAGTGAAATAAAATAATCTATCCATTCCAATAATTAGCTTATTTGAGCCAAAACCCTCTATTGAGTCGGTTACAATTGCCATTGGCTATTTTAATGCTGTGCGCCAAATTGACTTCAGTCTGAAACCGAATTGCCTGAAAAGACTTGTTTTAATTGTATCTTTTTTGATTTTTTCTTCGTTTTATAGTGGACAGGATTAAGAAAAATTTAAATAATTTTTCCTATAGAAATTGCCTTCTTAACAAAAGGAAGCTCTTTAATTTTTTTTGGAAAATGTCCTTGCATCCAATTATTTTTTATATTCGCCTTATTATTAACTAAAAAACCAATTACAATGAATAAAAAAATTCTACTTCTGGTGAGTTTATTTCTTGCTAGTACCTTTGCTTTTTCTGGCGGCTTGGTTACAAATACCAATCAAAGTACTGCTTGGACGCGAATGCTTGTTCGCGATGCATCTACAGGTATTGATGCTGTTTTTTATAATCCTGCCGGCTTATCAAAACTTTCGGATGGTTTCCATTTTTCAATCAGCAACCAATCTTTATTCCAAACTCAGGACATCAACAGCACATTCCCTTATTTGAATGGCAATGATTATGTAGGAACAGTTAAAGCTCCTATTTTTCCTAGTGTTTATGGTGTTTTCAAAAAAGGCAAGATGGCTGTTTCCTTTGGATTCAATCCAGTAGGTGGTGGCGGTGGAGCTACTTTTGACAACGGTTTGCCATCGATGGAAATTCCTTTTGCCGGTTTGGTGCCTCGCCTATCTACTTCTCTTGCTCCTTTGGGTGGATCTGTTTCTGCTTACAGCATGAATATGTTTTTTGAAGGTACTTCGGTTTATTTTGGTTTACAAGCTGGTGTTACTTACGAAGTAAACGATTGGCTTTCATTGTATTTAGGCGGCCGTTATATAATGGCTAAAAATACTTACAACGGATACATCCAAGACGTTAAAATCACCACTCCTTCAGGTGTGATGGCTCCCGGAACTTATGTAAATGGTGTTGCCGGACAAGCTGCTGCCGGAGCTACCGCTGCTGCCGGAGCTGTTACCAGCATTCAGCCTCTTATTGATGCAAATGCAGGTGCTTATACATTTGATCAATTGTACGGTGCCGGTTATATAACAGCTGCTCAAAGAGATCAGTTAAAAGGTGGTCTTTTGGCCCTTGGTGTTCCCTCAGCTACTGTAGATGCAATGAGTGCTTTAGTTGCTCAAGGAACCTATTCTACTTTTGCAACTCAATTGGCTGCTGCTGCAACTCAATTGTACGGAACGGCAATTTATTTAAACGGCGTTACAGCTGACCAAGAAGCCGATGTTGTTCAAAAAGGCAACGGATTTACGCCAATCATTGGCGCGAATATTTCATTGATGAACGAAAAATTAAACATTGGTATCAAATACGAATTTTTAACTAAAATGGATTTAGTTGACGAAGTAAACGATTTGAACGGTGTTGAATTGGGATTTGTAGATGGCGGAAGCGTAAGCTCAACAGGCGTATTTACTCCTACTTATATGTTCAATGATGGCGAAATTACCAATGCTGATATACCAGCTTTCCTTTCTATTGGTGCTGCATACAAAGCAACTGATAAATTAAATGTTTCGGTTGGCGTTCATACTTATTTTGATCAAGCTGCCGGCTGGGCAACAAATGAAGACGGAAATGCTACAGTTGACGGAAACTTCTTGGAATACGGTCTTGGTTTGGAATATGCATTGACCGACAATTTCTTATTGAGCGTTGGCTATTTGGGAACTCAAACCAGTGCAACTGAGTTTTACAACGACGATTTGAGCTACAGCCTAAATACCAATACATTAGGTGGCGGTGGAGCCTTCAAATTGAACGACAGATATACCGTTCAGTTTGGCGGATTCTATACCATGTATCAAGATGCAACATTTGATAAACTTGATGCTGCAACTGGTATTGCTTATACCGAAACGTATGCAAAAAATACTTGGGCTGTTTCTCTTGGTTTAGACATTAGTCTTGGCAAAAAGAAAACAGAATAATAGATTTTCTTAGATAGAAAAAAAGTCCCGATTTATCGGGACTTTTTTTTTGATTTTTGGACAAGCCCAATGTGATTGGACGCATTTTCAGCATCTGACTCCAAAAAAAATTGGACGTTTATGGATATACAGCCGCTTTAATTTGTAATCTTGCCCTCGCGATGTGTTAAATGAAGAGCTTAATTGCTCGAAACGCCCGGCAATGGTTTTCGTTTTTAAGCATTTTTTAGGAATAAATGGCTTTCCCCAATGGAAGATTTTTATCTGAAAATATTAGACTATCTAAAGCAGGAACGGAATTTTGATTACGCTGCCTATCATATCGAATTGCTTAAAAGACGCATCGAAAATAGAATTGTGCGTATTGGTGCCGGAAGTCCCGAAAATTATTATTCCATTCTTAAAACCAAATTTTTTGAGCCTGATTTATTGATCGAAAATTTTATGATCAATGTCAGTTATTTTTTTAGAAATGCGCTCTGCTTCGAGCTGGTCAACAAGAATATTATCCCCGAATTGATTCGGAAAAAGCAGAACAGCAAAGACCGAACCATTCGCATCTGGTCGGCTGGATGTGCAAACGGCGAAGAAGCCTATTCCTTGGCTATCTTATTTGCCGATCAGTTGAAAAAGGAAAAAAGCACGCTAAACACTCGCATTTTTGCTACCGATTTCGACAGTTCGGCTATTGGCAAAGCCAAACAAGCTATTTTTTCTTCGGAAAGTATCAAGAACGTAAAACACCATCAGTTGCAAAATTATTTTACCGAAAAAGACGGGAAATACTTTTTAAATTCTGAGATTAAAGAAATGGTTCAGTTTTCCATCTACGATTTATTGGACAAGAATAGCCACGCCCCAAGAGAAAGTATTTTTGGTGATTTTGACCTGATTGTCTGCCGGAATGTATTGATCTATTTTAATCCTGATTTTCAAGAAATTATCTTTAGTAAATTGTATAAATCGCTTTCTCATAACGGAATACTGATGCTTGGCGAAGCCGAAGTGCCTTTAAATTCTTTTAGAGCTAAATTTGAAATGTCAACGAAATATTGCAAAATCTTTAAAAAGGTTTCGCTATCTTAGCTGAAATTAAAAGCACAAACCAATGATAAAGCAGCTTAGTAGCTCTTGTTTTAAACAGTCAAAATCGAACTCTATTTCGTTGCAAAAGCATTTTCTGTCCATTCATTTATTTTATAGAAATCGGCAGGAAGCATCGCTAAACAATACATTATAAATATGAAACGTCTTTCATTTTCAAACCTGCGAACAAACCTCACTTTCTGGTTTTTGATTATCGCACTTGTTCCTTTTTTGGCAGCTATGTTGATTACTTACCAACAAAGTTCGAAAGCTTTTGAAGCGGAGAGCAAAAACAAGCTTGCTGCCGTACGCGATTTAAAGGCCAATCAAATAGAAATGTGGCTTAAGGAACGTAAAGGCGATCTCAGAACCTTTGCCTTAAATACAGATCCCAAACTCTTGATTCATATCATTGATAATCCAAGTAATTTGCATACGGACGAGAAAAAACTCATTCGCTCCCTTTTACACAATTACCAAAAAGCCTATTCGGTTTACGAAGAAATCTACATCGTAAACAGTAAAACTGGGATTGTCGAAATTTCAACAAATACCGCTCATGAAGGGTCGAATAAAAAGAGCGAATCGTATATAACTGAGGCTATTCGAAAAGACAAGATTCACATCGAGCCGATTTATTATTCGGCCGAAGCCGGAATGAACTTGCTTACCATGGCCGCACCACTCTACCAAGAATGGGGCGCCAATTCAAATACCATAGCTGTGCTGGTAGCAAATATTAGTCTTGAAAATTCTTTGTATTCAATGTTGCTCAGCCGCGACGGACTGGGGAAAACGGGAGAAACATTGCTTATAAACAAAGACAAACTGGCACTCAACGAATTGCGCTGGCGCGATCGTGCACCGCTAAAGTTAACTGTAAATACAGAACCTGTACGCAATGCCTTGGAAGGAAAGCCAGATGCGATTATTGCTTTGGATTATCGGGGCGAAAAAGTGGTTTCGGCATATACCTATTTGCCCGAAACGGAATGGGTTTTTATAGCCAAACAAGACTGGGCCGAATTGCAAAAAGATACCAAAGTGATGGGAAATATGCATTTATTGCTGTTTCTGATTTCCGGTTTTCTAATCGTGGTGGTGGTCTATTTTGTTAGCAAATCCATTTCTTCGCCTATCATTTCTTTGTCAAAAGATATCCGGAAAATTTCAGAAGGAGATTATTCTATTCGAAATACGTTACAATCAAAAGATGAAATTGGCCAATTGGCTCAAGCCATCAACCTCACAGTCGAAAGCATTGGATCGCGCGACGAGATCAGGAATGCCATTTCGATTCTTTCGGAGACACTGATAGGAAATGATGACAGAAAACACTATTCAGAAAAAATGCTTCGGCAATTACTGAAACTGAGTTCTGCTCAAATGATCGTTTTTTATAGCTTGAACAATAAGCTGAATGTGTTCGAACATTTTGATTCCATTGGTGCCAATCGCAATTTAATAGAGCCTTTTGCTGCCGAAAATGCGGCAGGCGAATTTGGCAATGCACTGGCAAATAAGACTATCTTTCATCTGAAAAATTTGCCGGAAGCTACTCAATTTAAATTCTTGACCAGTGCTGGCGAAATTATTCCCAAAGAAATCATTTCTATTCCATTTCTGAATAATTCTCAAGAAGTAATTGCGCTTGTTTCGATCGTAAAACTCGAAAAATTTTCGCCCGAATCCATCGAAGTTCTTCAACTTTCGTGGAATGCTTTAAGTGCTTCCTATTCCAATTTGTTGGCGAGCGAACAAACTGCAAAACTGGCCGAAAAGCTCTCCGTATTGAATCAAAAGCTGGAAGCGCAAGCAGAGGAATTGCAACAACAAGCCGAAGAACTGCGGCTTCAATCAAACGAACTCCAAAACAGTGCCGACGAATTGCAAATGCAAAATCAGGAATTGATTGCTCAACGCAAACAATTGGAAGAAAGTACTCGCTTGAAGAGTGAGTTTTTGTCGAATATGAGTCACGAACTTCGTACTCCACTCAATTCGATCAATGCCCTTTCACGCGTTTTATCGATGCAAGCAAAATCACGACTTACCGAAGAGGAAAATAATTATTTGGAAGTGGTAGAACGAAACGGCAAACGATTATTGGCTTTGATAAATGATATTTTGGACTTATCGAAAGTGGAATCCGGAAAAATTGAACTTCAACCCAAAAAGCTGAAGCTTTCGTCTGTCTTAATGCAAGTGATAGAAAGTATTCAGCCTTTGGCAAAACAAAAAAATGTGGAGCTTCATTGTGATTCTTGTGACAAAAAAATAGAAATAGAAACCGACGAAGATCGATTACATCAGGTGATTACAAATATTGTTGGAAATGCCGTAAAATTTACCGACAAAGGAAATGTTCGGGTTTCCGTATTTTCAGACTCCAATATAGTGCGTATTCTGGTGAAAGACACCGGAATAGGGATTTCCAAAGAAATGCTTCCTTTTATCTTCGACGAATTTAGACAAGCCGATGGGTCTATTACGCGTTCGTACGAAGGAACCGGATTGGGACTTGCTATTGCAAAAAAGATTGTGATAGCATTGCAAGGTACTATTTCGGTAGATAGTGAAATAGGGGAAGGTTCTCTGTTTACGATCGCTTTGCCAATTCAGTGGAATGGCGAAAAAGCAAGCGAAAATGTTGTATGGCAAGAAAACGATCAGTTCGATGAGCCTCAAAAAAGAATCCTAATCGTGGACGACGATCTGAATGTGGCCAATAAAATTGCAAACAGCTTGGCATTGGCTGGTTATCAATCGATGATTTGCAGCTCAGGAAAAGAAGCATTGAGTTTGGCCGAAAAATACAAGCCATTTGCCATGACGCTCGATTTGATTATGCCCGAAATGGACGGCTTTGAAGTGCTTCAAAAATTAAAAGAAAATCCAGCCACAGCAAATATTCCGGTTATTGTCATTTCAGTTTCTGACGACAAACAAACCAGCTTTGCATTGGGAGCTGTTGGCTACTTATCAAAACCCATCGATCCGCAGAGCTTAATTGCCGAAATCAATAAACTGAACTTTGGTGCAGCAACGGTTATGGTTGTTGACGACAGCCCAATCGATCGAAGAGTGATTCAGGAAATGTTGGAAGCAGAAAATATAGGAAGTATTCTAGTTGAAAGTGGCCGACAGTGCCTTGAAATGCTCAGTCACCGCTTGCCTGATATTTTGATTCTTGATTTAATGATGCCCGAAATGAACGGTTTTGAGCTTTTGGATCATATCCGAAACAATTCGAAAACGGCCGATTTGCCGGTAATCATTGTGACCTCAAAAGATTTAACATCCAGCGATAAGCAACGATTGGTCGGAAAAGTGAAGACCGTTTTATCAAAAAGTAGCTTGACATCGCCAAAAATGTGTTCCGAAATCAAACGGATTCTTCGTGCTTTGGAAAGCGATATCGCACCCGAAAACCCCAATCAGCAAAACAATAAATCGAACAGAGTTCTTCTTGTCGAAGACAATGAAATTGCTGTTATCCAAATACAAAAAGTATTGGAGCAAGAAGGAATACAAGTAGCTGTTGCCACAAACGGAAAGCAGGCACTCGATTTTATAAAACACACCATTCCCATCGGAATTATCCTTGATTTGATGATGCCCGGTATGGATGGATTTAGTGTTTTGGAAGAAATAAGAAGTACGAATGAAACGAAAAAATTGCCTGTAATGATTCTTACAGCCAAGAATTTGACAAAAAACGATTTGTCGCGGCTGTCTGCCAATAATGTTTTTCAATTGTTGCAAAAAGGAGATATTGATACGGAAAGTTTGTTGAACACGGTGAGGGCAATGCTTGGAATCCAGATCGGATTACCTACGAAATTGGGAGAAAAAGCAAGCCGTGAATATGTAAGTTTAGAAACTCAACGAACGGAAACCCACAAACAAAATGCCGAACAAAAAATTTTATTAATCGAAGACAATATAGACAATCGGCTGACGGTAATTGCTATTGTAAATGGGAAATATACTATGATAGAAGCTGTTGATGGAGAAGAAGGATTGCAACAAGCCACAGAAGAAATGCCCGACTTGATTTTGCTCGATATTTCGTTGCCAAAAATGGATGGTTTAGAAGTAGTTAGAATACTTAAATCGAATCCCAATACACAAGCAATTCCGGTAATTGCGCTTACTTCGAGAGCCATGAAAAATGACGAGGAAGAAATTTTGGAAGCGGGCTGCGACGATTATCTGGCAAAACCAATAGATCCGGAAGCACTTTTAGGCCGAATAGAAAAATGGCTAAACCCAACAGATAAAAAGGGATAAACGAATAGCAACATATAGAATAGACCAAGAAAACATAGATACTCGCGGATAAAAATGTACCCAATATGACCAAAAAAATCCTTGCCATCGACGATCAGTCGGATAATCTCACCACAATCAAAGCCGTACTTAAATTGTACTTACCCGATTACACCATTTTGACTGCTTTGTCGGGTATTGAAGGAATTGAACTAGCGCGAAAAGAACAACCCGATGCTATTTTGTTGGATATCATTATGCCCGAAATGGATGGTTATGAGGTTTGTCAAAGATTAAAAAAGGATGAACAAACCAAGTTCATTCCCATTGGGCTGGTAACCGCCTTAAAAACCGATACGAATAGCAGAATAAAAGGATTGGAATTGGGCGCCGATGTTTTTATCGCCAAGCCAATCGATCCGCCTGAATTGATTGCGCATCTAAAAGTGATGTTGCGAATCAAATATTCCGAAGATCGATTGCGTGAAGAAAGAAACTATATAGAACAAGTTGTTCAGTCGCGCACCGAAGATTTGATTTTAGCCAATCGGGAATTGAATGTTGCCAAAGAAAAGGCCGAAGAAAGCGACCGACTTAAATCTGCTTTTTTGGCCAATATGAGCCACGAAATCCGAACACCCATGAACGGAATTATTGGCTTTACAGAGCTTCTGAAAGAACCTAAGCTTTCGGGCGAAGATCAACAGAAATTTATTGAAGTAATCGAAAAAAGCGGTTTGCGGATGCTCTCTATCATCAACGATATTGTCGATATTTCAAAAATAGAATCAGGATTGATGGAAGTCCATCTTTCGAAATCAAATGTAAATGAACAATTTAAATTTGTGCACGCTTTCTTTTTGCCGGAAATAGAACAAAAAGGAATTGATTTTCTTTGCAAATTTGATGATGCTTCGGAGGAATTAATCATCCGAACAGACGCGGAAAAATTGTACGCCATTCTTACCAATCTGGTAAAAAACGCGATCAAGTTTACCAAAGTAGGCACCATTGAGATGGGCGTTGATCGAAAGGAAAATTGCTTGGAATTTTATGTAAAAGACAGCGGAATAGGAATAAAAGCCGAACTTCAAGAAATTATTTTTGAACGATTCCGACAAGGCAGCGAATCTCTGACCCGTTTGTTCGAAGGAACAGGATTGGGATTGGCTATTTCAAAAGCCTATGTCGAAATGCTCGGAGGAAAAATATGGCTGGAAAGCAAAATCGGACTTGGTTCCACCTTCTATTTCACTATCCCATACTACATAAACTGAAATAGCATTCCATTCAGAATACAGAAAAAATTTTCGAGGCAGAAAGCTGAAAAATAAAAAAGTACCCCCAACAAGACTCGAACTTGTATTTAAAGTTTAGGAAACTTCCGTTCTATCCCTTGAACTATGGGGGCTATTTTTGAATGGCAAATTTACCCTTTTTTAAACACAAGGAATCGTAATTTTAGAACCAATCCTATTTTTCTTTTTCAATCACTCTTACCGAAAAAGCAACCAATTGGTACTGAGAACAAGATGTTTCTAGCCTGAGGATTTATTTAGTGATATCAAAAGCCGATAGATGTGACTGAATTAAATTTTTTTATGAATTTTTAAAATTAAAAAAAATGATTTGGTTGTACTTTCGCATCTTTTACTAATGTTTCGAAAAAACAGTCTATTCACACTACAAACGCCCATTTATGAGAAGCGCATCTTTATGGATAATTTTTTTTTATTTTCTCGCCTTTATTTCGGCTGAAGCCCAAACTACTCGCATAATGGGCACGGTTGTAGAGGATGCTACCAATGCGCCCATTCCGTTTGCGAATGTGTATTTTAAAAATACAACGATTGGCACTTCTGCCGATTTTGATGGAAAATTTTCATTGAATGTTCAAACTACGGCTGATACCCTTGTGGCTTCAGTACTTGGTTTTCAAGACGCTTACGCTCGAGTTAAGGGAGGAGTTTTTCAGAAAATCGATTTTCGACTGAAATCGGCTGAATTTAACTTAAACGAGTTTGAGGTCTTTGCCGAAACCGATCCTGCTATCATTATTTTCAATAAAATGATCGAAAATAAACCAAAAAACAACCCCAAAAAATTTGATTACCTCGAATATCGCCTCTACAATAAAATTGAGGTAGATGCCAACAATGTGAGTGAACAGTTAAGCAAAAACCGATTGTTCAACAAATTTCAAGTAGTTATGCAATACATTGATACCTCCACTATCAATGGCAAAGCCTATCTGCCTGTGTTTATTTCAGAATCAATCAGTCGGATTTTCAAAAAATCAAACCCAACTGCAAGTCAGGAATTCATCCTTGCTTCGCAAATATCGGGGATGGAAAACCAAAGTTTGAGCCAATACATGGGAGGTTTGTATCAGGAAGTGAATATCTACGACAATTTCATCGAGCTGTTCGAAAAGAATTTTGTGAGTCCGCTCTCAAACAACGGACTGGCTTTTTATGATTATGTTTTGATCGATACGGTTCAGCTAAACAATAAACGGAATTTCCATTTGATGTTTAAACCGCAACGCAAACAAGAACTAACTTTTGTTGGCGAATTGTGGATAAGCGATAGCACCTTTGCAGTAACACGTGCCGATCTGAAAGTGGCCGTAGATGCAAATATTAATTTTATCAATGCCATTGCTTTGAGTCTAGAATACGATTTTGTAAACGGAAAATATTGGGTGCTCTCCAAAGACAAGATTATTCTCGATATGAATGTAATCGAAAATTCGATGAAAATTCCCGGCTTTTTTATTGGTCGTACCAGCTATTATTCCGATTTCAATTTTGATCGACCGGAAAATGATACGGTGTTTTCAAATCCGGTAAATGTGGTTATCCACGAGTCGAGCCTGAAAAAAACAGAATCTTTCTGGAACGAAAACAGAGATGTGCCTTTGAGCCGAAACGAAAAAGGTATTTATGAAATGGTTGATTCAGTTCAGAATATCCCGTTATATAAAAACTATGTGGATGCCATCTATATGTTTACGAGTGGCTATCTGGATTGGGGAAAATTTGAATATGGACCAACCTATAAAACTGTCAGTTCAAATACTACCGAAGGCATTCGTTTTCGAGTGGGCGGTCGCACCGGTAACAATTTTTCAACTCGGCTCATGCTAAGAGCCTATTTGGCGTATGGACTTACCGACGAGCGATTAAAAGGAAGTGCGGGAATGACTTATATGTTCAATAAAAGTCCATATCGGAAATTTAGTGCCGATTATACCTACGATTTAGAGCAACTTGGCCAATCGAATTTGATTCTCTCCAACGACAATGTGCTGACATCAATTCTGAAACGAAGTCCAAACGACAAACAATCCTTTGTAGAAGAATTTAAACTCAACTACCAGCACGAGCTGTTTAGTGGTTTAAGTACTTCTTTTAGTTTCAATCATCGAAAAATGTATCCTGTTGGTGATTTGAGTTTTCAGGTTTGGGATGGAGCTGCTTATTCGGCTCTGGAAAGTATAAAAACTTCCGAAGTTGGATTTGGTTTAAGATTTGCCTTTCAGGAAAAATTCCTCATGGGAGAGTTCGAACGGATCAGTCTGGGTACAAAATATCCCATCTTCCAAGCGAATGTAGCCTATGGATTGCCCAATTTTTTTGAAAAAAACCAAGAATATCTCCGGATGAATTTTCAGATTCAGCAATGGTACAATGTGTTTGGTTTGGGCTGGAGCCGTTATGTGATTAAGGGCGGAAAAGTGTGGGGAACTGTTCCTTATCCATTGTTGGAGATTGCACCGGGAAATCAAACGCTTGTTTACGACAATTATGTTTTCAATCTGATGAATTATTACGAATTTATTAACGATGAATACTTGAGCTTTTTCTATACCCATCATTTCGACGGATTATTTTTTAATCATATTCCACTCCTCCGGAAGCTGAATTGGCGAGAAGTCGTTACAGCAAAAGCCATTGTTGGAAATCTGAACGAAAAAAATGCCCAATATTCCATTTTGCCTCCTTATTCCTCTTCCCTCGAAAAGCCCTACTATGAACTGGGAGCAGGAATAGAAAATATTTTCAAAGTTGTGCGTGTCGATTTGGTTTGGCGATTGAACCATAATTCAAGTTCAAATCAAAATTTTGGTGTCTTTGGCTCCTTGCAGTTCAGCTTTTAATTTCAATTTGGATGCATCGAAATTCGACCTAGCACAAATTTAAAACGAAAACCCACCGTAATAATCTTCCACTTCATTTCTGCGCTGTTTTATTTTTTCCAAAACAGCCGTTTTTTCGAATTGAGAGTATTTAGACCAGTCGCCAATCTCTTCAAGACTTCTTCTGCAGCCAAGGCAAATTCCTTTGGAATCTGTTCTGCATATATTGATACAAGGGTTTTTCACTTCACTCATTTTTGCGCTATTTAGAATAGATATAAATTGCTGCAAAGAAATGAAAAAATATCAATCGAAAATCATTCCTTCCAAAATGGAATCAAAAAATTTTTCTGTTTCTTCTTTGAAAGGCGAAATCTCTACTGTTATTGCAAATCTGTTTTTGCAATTCGGCTTATTTATACTTCAGTATCCTTCTTCCGCCTCAATGGCAAATTGAGCCGAGCATTTCGTTCGAATGCAACAAAAATGCTGCTCGTGTCGATTTCAAAGATATATTTCTTATGCGAGCATGGCTTTTTGATCAATATTCAGCCGGAATACATCGGGTTTTTGTTTTTATTTAATGTAAAATAATTCCATATTAATAGTTTAAGGCATTGATTTCTAAATATAAAAAAGGGATAACAAAAAATTGTACCTTAGCTCTAAATCATTGAGAACTTAATTGTTAATTTTTTGATGAATAAAATTTATCTTTGTGAATCGAAAAACAATAGACTAAACAAACGAAAATAGCTGAACAACTATGAAAGCAAAATCAATTGAACACATTGGAATAGCGGTAGAGAATTTGGAAGAGAGTATTGTTTACTATACCGAAGTTTTGGGACTAACATGTTATGCAATTGAAGAAGTAGCCGATCAGAAAGTGAGAACGGCATTTTTCAAAATTGGCAACACAAAAATAGAATTGTTGGAATCGACCGATCCAAATGGGCCTATTGGGAAATTTATCGATAAGAAAGGTCCGGGAATTCATCATATAGCCTTTGCAGTAGAAAAGGTTCAAGAAGCTTTGAACGAAGCCCAAGCGAAAGGAGTGCAGTTGATTGATAAACAAGCTCGCTTGGGTGCAGAGAATTTGAAAATCGGATTTCTCCATCCAAAATCTACTGGCGGTGTTTTAACGGAGTTTTGTGGGGAAGAATAATTCATCAAACAATTCATAATTTTCGATATGCAAAGTCAAGAAAAAATCAACAAACTAATTGCTTTACGCGAAGAGGCGGCGCAAGGTGGTGGTGCAAAACGTATTGATGCACAGCATGCACAAGGAAAATATACAGCACGTGAACGCATTGCTATGCTTCTGGATGAAGGCAGTTTCGAAGAATTCGACATGTTTGTAACGCACCGAAATGTGAATTTCGGCATGGAAAAGAGCCATTTCTTAGGCGATGGAGTGATCACCGGACATGGAACAATCGACGGCAGAGTTGTGTTTTTGTATGCGCAAGATTTCACTGTTTTTGGCGGCTCCTTGTCAGAATCGTATGCCAAGAAAATTTGTAAAATAATGGATCAAGCCATGCTTGTAGGAGCTCCAATTATTGGAATAAACGACAGTGGAGGAGCGCGCATTCAGGAAGGCGTAAACAGTTTGGCTGGATATGCCGAAATATTTCAGCGCAATATTATGGCCAGTGGTGTCATTCCTCAAATCTCTGCCGTTTTCGGCCCTTGTGCCGGTGGAGCCGTTTATTCGCCTGCTTTGACTGATTTTGTGATTATGAGCAATCGAACCAGCAATATGTTCGTGACCGGACCTAAAGTGACAAAAGCCGTTACCGGAGAAGAAATTTCGACCGAAGATTTAGGCGGAGCCAATGTGCATTCTTCCAAATCGGGCGTTTCTCATTTCCGTGCCGACGACGAAGAAGAAGGTATTTTGATTATCCGAAAACTGATCGAATATTTTCCTCAAAACAATCTGGAAGATCCCATTCAAACTGTTTGCGACGATCCCATCGACCGAAAAGACGATCTTTTAAATCAGATCATTCCCGAAAATCCAAATCAGCCCTACGATATGATGGATGTGATTTACAGTTTGGTAGATAATCAAGAATTTCTGGAATCGCAACGCAGATGGGCCAAAAATATCGTTACGGGTTTTGCTAAATTCAACGGTATGCCAACCGGAATTGTTGCCAATCAGCCGAATTATTTAGCAGGTGTTTTAGATATCAATGCATCCCGCAAAGCCGCTCGTTTTGTTCGTTTTTGCGATGCATTCAATATTCCCATTCTTACTTTGGTTGATGTTCCCGGTTTTCTTCCCGGCAGTATTCAAGAACACAACGGCATTATTTCGCATGGTGCTAAATTGCTTTTCGCTTATGGCGAAGCCACGGTTCCTAAAGTAACTGTTACGCTCAGAAAATCGTACGGCGGAGCACATGATGTGATGAGTTCAAAACAATTGAGAGGCGATTTTAATTATGCTTGGCCTACAGCCGAAATTGCTGTGATGGGAGCCAAAGGTGCCGTGGAGGTTTTGGAAGGAAAAAAAATGGCTTCGATGTCAACCGAAGATGCAAAAAAATTTAGTATCGAAAAGGAAGCTGAATATAATCAGTTGTTTGCAAATCCTTACGAAGCTGCGCGCTATGGCTATATCGATGATATCATAGAGCCGCGAAATACTCGTTTTCGGGTTATTCGCGCTTTTCGAACACTTGTGACAAAAAAAGCCACAAATCCTCCAAAAAAACACGGAAATATTCCTCTTTAAATAATTCACCCCATGATGTTATCTGTTTTTTTAGTTAAATGGGATTTTGCATTGAGCCTTTGCGTGATCGGTTATGTCATTGTTTTGATTGCACTTACATTCTTGTACATTGCTTACACTCTTATTCCAATTCTTCTCCGATTTATCGGAAGGCAATATAGAAGAAGAAAAGGAGCTATCCACGAAGAAATTGCAGTTCCCATTACGGGCGAAATCAGTGCGGCCATCACTACCGCTATCTACCTGTATTTGAATGAACAACACGATACTGAAAGCGGCAAAATAACCATTAAAGAAGTGTCGAAAAAATACTCTCCATGGAGTTCGAAAATTTATGGTATGCGGCATACACCTAATCATTAACTAATCTATTTGGCAATGAAAAAATTTACATTCTCAATCCACGGAAATGAATACGAGGTGGAGATAAAAAAAGTAGAAGGAAATACGGCAAAAGTAGAAGTAAATGGAACTTTATACAACGTAGAGCTGCAAAAAGAAATCGTATTAAGCAAAACGCCGCAATTGATGCGTTCGCCAATCAGTACACATAAAGTATTGGAAAAGGTTGAATCGGCTATGTTTAAAGTATTTAGTCCCTTGCCTGGAACAATTGTTAAAATCATTGTAAACGAAGGCGCTGAAGTAAATATTGGAGATATTCTGCTTATTTACGAAGCTATGAAAATGGAAAATAAAATTTTGGCTGAAAAAAAAGGAATTGTAAAGAATATGCGTGTGAAAGCCGGCGACAGTATTCTACAAAACGATCTTTTATTCGAAATACACTAATATGCATCTGAAACGTTTTTTCACTTTAATTGCTGCTGTGGCTCTGATTAGTTTGATTTCCAGCATATTCTCTTTTGGAAATCAAGTGGAGTCGGACTCTGCCCAATCGGTGGCATCACAGCAGGAAATGCAAATGGCCAAAACTGAATTTGATCCTCTGGCAGCAGCAGAGGATGGATTGGTCAAATTTTATGGATACTCCGGTTTTGAGAACGCCACGCTTGGTCATATGGTTATGATCTTGGTAGGACTCGGTTTTATATTTCTTGCCATTCGCTACGATTATGAACCTTTGTTGCTGATTCCCATTGGCTTTGGTATTTTGATGGGAAATATTCCTTTTCCCGAAGATGCCGGATTGCAAATTGGGATTTACGAAAAGGGAAGTGTGCTAAACTACTTGTATTTTGGGGTGAAATATGGCATTTTTCCACCTTTGATTTTTTTGGGAATTGGTGCGATGACCGATTTTTCCTCTTTAATTTCAAATCCAAAATTGATGCTTTTGGGAGCCGCCGCTCAAATTGGGATTTTCCTCACGTTTTTGGGTGCGCTTGCTCTTGGTTTCTCTCCTCCCGAAGCCGGTGCTATTGGAATTATTGGCGGCGCTGATGGTCCAACGGCTATTTTTATAGCTTCGAAATTGGCCAACGGCCACACTTTTTATGAAGGAAAACAAGTGATGAATTTAATTGGTCCAATTGCAATAGCTGCCTATTCGTATATGGCCTTGGTTCCGGTAATACAACCGCCGGTAATGCGCCTACTCACCACAAAAAAAGAACGTAAAATCCGAATGAAACCGCCAAGAGTGGTTCCGAAAATCGAAAAAATCATGTTTCCGATCATTGGATTTCTATTAACCGGATTTATTTCGCCCAGTGCTTTGCCTCTTTTGGGGATGCTGTTTTTTGGAAATCTGTTGAAAGAGAGCGGTTTTACAAAACGATTGGCCGATACGGCTCGGAATTCTCTGATCGATATTGTTACGATTCTATTGGGCGTTACGGTGGGAGCCAGCACACAAGCCACCGTGTTTTTAAAAGATACTTCCTTAATGATATTTGGTTTGGGCGCTCTGTCGTTTATTATCGCTACTGCCGGCGGTGTTTTATTTGCCAAAGTGATGAAT
>DMBV01000065.1 GCA_003445975.1 Bacteroidales bacterium | reverse complement strand
TTGTTTTCATTTTATCTTCACTAAGAAATATAAATTAAGCACGGATGAATGAATTTATACAAAATCTAGTTCACGAATTTCAACTGCCGTTGAACAATCCCGTTTTGGTTTTTTCGTTAATACTTTTGATTATTCTGATTGCTCCCATTTTGTTACGCAAATTAAATATTCCCGGAATAATTGGATTGATTATTTCAGGTGTGATAATAGGACCTTTTGGTTTAAATTTCTTAGCCAAAGACAGTGCCGTAGAGCTTTTCTCTACAATAGGAATACTCTACATTATGTTTATTGCCGGTTTAGAGCTCGACATGAACGAATTTAAGAGCAACCGAAACAAGAGTTTACTGTTTGGGTTTTTCACTTTTATCATTCCTTTTTCCGTGGGGTTTCCTATTGCACATTATCTCATGGATTACGAATTAAATGCCAGCTTATTAATCGCCAGCATGTTTTCAACGCACACCTTGGTGGCTTATCCAATTGTGAGCAAATTGGGTGTCTCCAAAAATCAAGCAGTGGCCGTAACTGTTGGAGGAACAATTCTTACCGATTCGGCTGTACTGATTGTTTTGGCAATAATTATGAGCAATGATCGAGGCGGATTGGATCACACATTTTGGTTGAAACTGGGCGTTTCTTTAATTATTTTTTCGGCCATTATGTTTTTGCTCATTCCAAAAATTACAAAATGGTTCTTTACAAAATTGGAAAGCGAGAAACATGCACATTATATCTTTGTTTTGTCTGTTGTATTCTTTTCTGCATTTTTAGCTGAAATATCAGGTTTAGAACCCATTATTGGTGCTTTTGTGGCCGGTCTTGCACTCAATCCATTAATTCCATCGTCGTCGGCTCTGATGAACCGAATCGAATTTATTGGAAATTCCTTATTCATTCCATTTTTTCTTATTTCGGTGGGAATGCTTATTGATATAGGAGTAGTTTTGAGCGGACCAAAGGCTTTAATTATTGCAGCTATCTTAACAATCGTTGCGCTGTTTGGCAAATGGCTTGCCGCTCTCTTTACGCAATTGATTTTCAAATATTCTTCCGCACAACGCCAACTCATTTTTGGATTGAGCAGTTCGCATGCAGCAGCAATTTTGGCTGTAGTGCTTGTGGGTTACAATGCTGGAATTCTGGATGATTATGTCCTAAACGGAACTGTTGTTTTGATTCTTATAACCTGTGTGGTGGCTTCATTTGCCACAGAAAGAGCTTCCAAGCGAATCCTATTAACACAATCCGACTCGCAATTATCAAATACAGAACTGAATCTGTTGAACAACGAACATATCCTTCTGCCTATCACCAATTTATCAAATATGGAAAAACTTTTAGAATTTGCCCTATTGATAAAAGATAAAAAATCGGCCAATCCAGTTACTGTTCTATCGGTGGTACCAAATAATGCAGAGGCTGAAATCAATATTATTTCCACCAAAAAAAAATTAGAAGAATTTAAAGTACAAGGGGCTGCCGCCGAAATAAAAGTAAATACTATTGCCACCATTGATCACAATCCTTCGAGCGGCATTGCACGAATATCGCGCGAAATCATGGCGGATATCATCGTTTTGGGATGGCCAAGGAAATCGGGTGTTTTAGATAAATTTATTGGAGAGAAAATATATACCATTATCAATAAAATAGACAAAAACCTGTTTATTTGCCAATTAGAGAAACTCCAATTGAAACAAAAGCGAATTTTTGTCATTTCTACTCCTTTGGCCGAACAGGAAAAAGGATTTGAAATTTGGCTTCAAAAAATATTCAAGTTATCCCAAGAGCTAAGCATTCCGATCGTCCATTTTGGCTGTGAAAGCACCCAAGAAGCTATAAAATTGAAAATGAAGAAAAAGCATTTATCCTCCCCTATTAGTTTTCAAATCTTTACTGAATGGGAAGATTTCCTTGTTCTATCAAAACATATTTACGAAGACGATCTAATCGTTTTAATCTCAGCTCGAAAAAACGCTGCATCGCATGTAAATTACCTCGACAACCTGCCAAATAAAGTTGAAAAATATTTTAGCAACAACAATAAAATAATCGTTTATCCTCAACAATACAGCTATGTTTACGAACAAGACGAAGACATTTCTACTGTTCCTTTGCAAAAAAGTATTGAAGCTTTTGAATCGCTTGGAAAAGGCATTAGCAGAATTTTTCATAAAAAATAAAATGGGGATTTTTAATTCGACCTTTTGAGAAATTAATCCAGATGCGATCAAAAAATTTAATCCTGACAAAATTTGAATCGGTCGATTTTGAAAATTATTTCAGATTGGTGAGCAATTTCCAAGTGATGAAAATGATTTCCGGGGCTACACTATCAAAAAAACAAGCCAAAACGAAATTTAACACCCTCCTTGAACTAAATAAAGCAAATCCGAATTTGGGTTATTTTACTGCTGCGCTTTTGCATACTAGCGATTTTGTAGGAATTGGAAAACTCTTAATGGTGGATTTGGATGAAGCCGAATTGGGCTATTCTTTACTTCCCGAGTATTGGGCAAAAGGATTTGCCACCGAAATAGCACAAGAACTGACAAAATATGCACTCTCTTTCGACTATATCCGCAGACTGACCGCNNTAACGCAAAAGATCAACGAGTTTGTCAAAGTTTCGATGGAAGATGTGTATTTATGGGAAAATTATTTGCCAAACATCGATATCAAATACGAATTTGATTCAAAAGCTTATTTTGATAAACTGCTTTATGAGGAAGACAAATGGTCGTTTATCACAGACGACATTGAAGCATTGGAAGCCAGTTTTGCTGGTGTTGAAACAACTTATGGCTATTCGTTGGCTTTTGGTAGATTTTCCAATTCCGGCAATTTATTTGCGCTCATCGAATATATTTACCCAAATTCTCCAGCCGAACTAGCCGGCCTTAGACGTGGCGATATCATCGTATTGGTAAATGGAACCGATATTACGGAAGCAAATTATACAACTTTGTTTAATGCGGCTTCTATCACCATAACAAAAGGAATTCTTAATGACGGAGCTATTTCGCAAGGATCAAGCCTGAGCATGAATGCCGAAATATTGAGCCTTGATCCTGTATTAATCACCAAGATAATCGAAACCAATGGAAGAAAAATTGGATATTTATTTTATGCTCAATACATCAGCAGTTTTAATTCCAGTTTAGACCTTGCATTGCAATATTTCAAAGACCAAGCCATCACCGATTTGGTGCTCGACCTTCGCTACAATCCAGGTGGTTATATATCGGCTGCTCAGTATCTTTGCAGTTCTATTGCGCCCTTATCCGTGGTTACAAACAAAGAAATAATTGTTACATTGCAATGGAATGATTATTATCAAAACTACTGGGAATCGAATCAGGTTTACAGCCAAGTGAGAGCCAATTTCGATCCTACTGTAGCAGTCAATCTAAATTTACCAAAAGTGTATATTCTTACCGGCAGCGGAACAGCCTCCGCCTCTGAACTTACCATTACTGGCCTCGATCCATATATGGATGTGGTGCTGATTGGAGACGTAACTTATGGAAAATATACGGGAAGTATTACCATTAAACCCGAAGATATTTTTTCGAATCCATCGGATTATACCGACTTCACCAATTGGGGAATTCAGCCCATTGTTTTGCGATATGCCAACGCCAATGGAATCACCGACTTTAAAGACGGTTTTGCACCGAATTTCGAGGTCTATGACGATCTTTGGGCAGGAATTCCATTGGGTGATGAAACGGAACCTCTGCTAGCAAAAGCCATTGAGCAAATTACAGGAATTACAAAAATAAGCAGCCTCAAAAAACAAAATGTTCCGCTCTACGAAAATTTTGCAAGAGGATTTTCGCGCTTTGATGCAAACAAACAACAACTTATCATCGACAATTTTGTTTATTCCAAAGATTTAAAATAAGCGATTGCTTAAATTGAATTTCTTGAAGCAAAGCCGATTTTTGCAAACCAAGACAAATCAAGTACTTTAAAATCTGCTATCTTTGCAAAAAAATCAAAAGTGGCCAGAAGAAAATTAGCTCAATTTGCTGAAAACGAAACATTTCCGCATATGTTTTACATGCCTTACGAGCTCCTAACCAACGGTTTTGCGCTGAAAGGAAAGTGGAAAACCGATTTTTTCAAGAACGATCATTCCATAACGCTCGAATTAGGCTGTGGCAAAGGCGAATATACGATAGGGCTAGCCCGAAAATATCCAAACCGTAATTTTATTGGCATCGATCTTAAAGGAGCGCGCATGTGGAATGGCGCCAAAATAGCCCAAAACGAAGGCTTGAAAAATGTTGCTTTCATCAGAACTAAAATCGATCAGATTTCTCATTTTTTTGCTCCTGAGGAAATCTCAGAAATATGGCTGACTTTTTCCGATCCACAACCCAAATACGAACGGCGCCGACTCACATCGCCTCATTTTCTGAATCTCTACCGCTCTGTCCTTATTTCAAACGGCATTATTCACCAGAAAACCGACAATCGTGAATTGTTCGATTATACATTGAGTGTGATCGACTATTTCAAATTTCCTTTGGATTTTGTTTCGTACAACCTGTATTCTTCCGGTTTTAATGGCGAAGCCGTTGATTTTCAAACTTTTTATGAGAAAATGTATTTAAAAGAAGGCATTTCAATCAATTATCTACAGTTTCGCCTAACAAAAGAATTTGCCGAAAACGAACTGCTCGTTTTACCCAAAACCGAGAAAAATATTTGAAATGGAAAAATCGTTTTTCGAAGCCGTTTGGGATGTGGTGGAAAAAATACCAACAGGACGAGTCTGCTCTTACGGAGCTATTGCTCATTATCTTAGTACTCCAAAAGCAGCCCGAATGGTTGGTTGGGCTATGAACGCTTCGCATTCGGCTAAGCGAGCTATTCCGGCACATCGCGTTGTAAACCGACTTGGGATTTTAAGTGGAAAACAACACTTTGGCCAACTAGATCTCATGGAAAAATTGCTCACAAACGAAGGGTTGATTATAGAAAACGATAAGATTGTTAATTTTGAAGAAAAATTTTGGAACCCGAGTATTGAATTATGAAAACAAAATCCAACTACGCAAACAGCTCTCAAAACATCCATCATTCAGCCTTCACCATTCACTATTCACCATCTACCATTCAACATTTGACATTTAACATTTAACATTCAAAATCCCCCATTCACCATGGAAAGTAAAAAGAAAAAAGCCCGATACCAACGCCTATTTGTTCAGTTGGAAAAATTGATGAGCACATGCAAAAACGAAGAAGCACGACAAGCAAGTATTATCGCCGTTTTGCATCACAAAATGGATTATTATTTCTGGACCGGATTTTATATACTCGTCGATGGGGAATTGATTGTTTCGAAATACCAAGGGCCGGTAGCTTGCATGCTTTTGAAAAAAGGAAGTGGAGTTTGCTGGGCGGCAGTGAACGCCCAAAAGAGCATTGTTGTTCCCGATGTGCATCTTTTTCCCGGTCACATTGCCTGCGATTCTCGCTCCAATTCCGAAATTGTGATTCCATTGAAAAACAAAAAAGATGAAATTATTGGCGTGCTGGATGTGGATAGCAAAGACCTCCATTCATTCGATGAGATTGATCTCATTTACCTTGAAAAAATACTTCAACTGATTCATATTTAATTTGATGAGCGAACCAAACATCATTTTCGCATTAGTGGCTTTGGCCCTTTCGGGCGATTTACTGTTTTTAGCAATTGGAGCCGGAGTTACTTTGCACCCGTATTCGAAAAAAACCAATCTAAGCGTGGCGCTAACTTTTGCGTTGGTACATTTTCTAATGGCTAGTTTTGCTTTGTTTATTGGACACCTGTTTTTTGGATTCATCCTTGAGTTTGCAAGATATGCAGGGCTATTTTTACTCGCTTTTACGGCGCTGAAATTTATTTTCGAAACCAATAAAATTAAGAATCACAATCGCACTTTCTTTGTGGAAGACAAGCGTATTTTACTTGGTGTATCGGTGGCTTCTTCGTTCAATTCACTGTTTGTGTATTTGGCCATCGGTTTGCTTTTTCCCGCAATCCGTTTTTCGCCCGTTTATATTTATACAGCTGTTGTTTTTCTATCCGTTCTTTTTGGCGTTTTTATTGGAAATAAGTACAGACCAGAACGCTTTGGCCGATTTAGCAAATATTTAGGGGGATTGGTTCTGCTTTTTCTGTCCATTTATTTGCTTATAAAATAAATCTTCAGACACAAAGAAGTCGCTCGGCGCGATCCTGACCATAGAACATTGATTTGATTCAACGAATCTATTCGCTTTTCAAAATTAAAGTCCACCGATTTAAAAAAAAATGTTTCTTTGCAAAAAAATAGCAAAGCAAATTTGCAGTTTTAGAAAAGAAAACGTCATGGCAAAAATTAGAATAACAAAAGAGTTTAAATTCGAAACAGCACACGCTTTAAGCGGATACGATGGGCTGTGCAAACACATTCACGGCCATTCGTACGGACTTTTGGTTACAATTCTGGGCGAACCTATTGAAGATATAGATTCCCCAAAGTTGGGAATGGTTATGGATTTTGGCGATTTAAAAAAAATTGTCCGCAAGGAAATTGTCGATCAGATGGATCATGCTTTGGTTTTGAATAGAGATTCAGAAGAAGTAACGCTTTTGCCTAGTGGAGGTGAGCTGTTTCAACGTGTACTGTTGGTCGATTACCAGCCCACAAGCGAAAATATGTTGGTCGATTTTGCTGCTCGATTAAAAGCAAAACTCCCTGAGAACATTGTTTTGCACAGTATGGTTTTACGCGAAACCGTTACTTCTTACGCCGAGTGGTTTGCTTCCGATCAGAACTAAATCGTTGGTTCGAACTATTTTTTAAATCCGTTTTGGGTTTGCTCCCATCACCAATATATTCTTTATTCTTTTTTGCCAAAAGTTTCTGAATAATTTCCGGCGAATTTTTTAAAACGCGTTTTATCCAAGGAATGTTTTCGCTTTTGTACCAAAAGAAAAAGCGATGCTGATCCAGTTTCTCTTGTTTTTCGCGAGCCGTATAAACTTTTTCGAGCGTATAAGGGTGATAGCCAGAATAATATGCTTCGGTAGCCACTGTCATTGGCGTTGGTGTAAAATCTTGCACTTGTTCCAAATGAAAACCCATTTCCTTCGTTTCGGCAGCAAGATTGGCCATATCTTCCAAGTGCGAATCGGGATGTGATGAAATAAAATAGGGAATCAGCTGAAGTTTTTTACCCAATTGTTGGTTTATCTTATCAAACTGCTTCTTAAACAGATGAAAATATTTGAACGATGGTTTGCGCATCATTTTCAGTGTTTGATCTGAGGTGTGTTCCGGCGCCACTTTCAGCCTGCCGCTCACATGCTTATCGAGCAACTGATACATATATTCGTTCATCACTTTTTCATCGCCATCGGTATTGAATTCTTTGACCAATAAATCGTAGCGAATTCCACTACCAACAAAGGCTTTTTTCACTTTTGGATGTTCGTCCACTTTTTTGTAAATATCAAGCAAAGGTTGATGCGAAGTTTCCAGATTCGTACAAACAGAAGGATGAATACACGATGGACGCTTACATTGGTCGCACAAGGATTGAATTTTTCCTTTCATCTTATACATATTGGCCGATGGGCCGCCCAAATCGGAAATATATCCTTTAAAATCGGGCATTTGCGTCATTTGCTCCACTTCACGCAAAATGGAAGCTTCCGAACGCGAAGCAATAAATTTGCCTTGATGTGCCGAAATAGTGCAAAAGCTGCATCCTCCAAAACAACCACGATGCATATTTACCGAAAATTTTATCATCTCGTAGGCCGGAATTACACCTCGCTTTTTGTATTTTGGATGAGGCAATCGTGTGTAAGGCAAATCAAAGGCTGCATCAATTTCTTTTTCGGTCATGGTTGGAAATGGCGGATTTATCACCACTATTTCTTCTCCAATTCTTTGCAAAATCCTTTTTGCTACCACTTTGTTCGATTCTTGCTCAATGTGTCTAAAATTCTTGGCATAACTCAATTTATCGTCCAAACAAATTTCATGCGAATAAAGCTCAATATCCAACCACTGATTGCTTTGCGGCAAGTTTTGATCTTGTTCTACCAAATAGCCTGTTTGTGGAATAGATTTTATGGAGTTAAAAGGAACTCCATTTTTTAGCAATTTCAGCAAAGCAAGCAAGGGTTGTTCGCCCATTCCATACACCAATAAATCGGCTTTGCTGTCTTTTATGATGGAAGGTTTTAGTTTGTCCGACCAATAATCGTAATGCGTAACGCGACGCAGCGAGGCTTCTACACCTCCAATTACAATCGGTACATCCGGATAAAGTTGCTTCAGAATAGTGCTATAAACGGTGGATGCATAATCCGGACGAAATCCTTTTTCGCCACCGGGAGTATAAGCATCGTTTGAGCGCAAACGTTTATTGGCAGTATAATGATTTACCATGCTATCCATGTTTCCGGCCGTAACAGCAAAAAACATTCGAGGTTTTCCGAATTTTTTAAAATCGCGCAAATCGTCTTGCCAGCTCGGTTGCGGAATGATTCCTACACGCAATCCTTGCGATTCGATCAATCGGCCAATCACAGCCGTTCCAAAAGCAGGATGATCAATATACGCATCGCCACTAACAATAATTACATCTAATTCTTCCCAGTCGCGAAGCAACATTTCTTTGCGCGTAATGGGCAGCCAATCGGTGATAAGTGGTTCTTGATACATCGTTTGCAAAGCTACAACAAAAGCGATTAAGCCAAACGGCCTTCTATTTTAAGTTCGAATAAGCGAAAATTATCCTTAGTTTTGTTTCGAAAAACAATCAAATGTCAATAAAACTCGAAAACATCAGTAAAGTTTACGGAAAACAATATGCGCTCACTGCTGTTTCTCTGTCAATCAAAGCCGGTGAAATTGTAGGTTTGTTGGGACCAAACGGTGCCGGGAAATCTACTTTGATGAAAATAATTAGTGGCTATATTCCGCCTACTGAAGGGACAGGATTTGTAAAGGGATTTAATTTGGCCCACGAAGGCGAAAAAGCAAAAGCCCTCATTGGCTATCTTCCCGAAAACAATGCGCTCTACAATGATATGTATGTTCGTGAATACTTAGCGCACATTGCTCAACTTTATGGTCAAAAAAAAGGATTAAAAAAATCGGTGGATGAAGTAATTAAGCAATGTGGATTGGAGCCTGAACAGAACAAGAAAATAGGGATTTTATCAAAAGGATATAAGCAAAGAGTTGGCCTTGCTCAAGCCTTGATTCACAAGCCCGAAGTGCTTATTTTGGATGAACCTACCAGCGGATTGGATCCAAATCAGTTGATCGAAATTCGAAATCTGATCAAAGAAGTAGGCAAAGAAAAAACGGTTCTTCTTTCCACGCATATCATGCAAGAAGTAGAAGCCATTTGTGATCGGGTTATTATCATTCACAAAGGAAAAGTAATAGCCGACGATTTGACTGAGAACTTATCGAATTATTTAAGTGATAATGAGCGTATTATACTCGAATTGGATCATGAAATAGATAAAGCAGATTTAGAAATCTTGACAGGAGTTGAAAGTGCCATCCAGATAGATAAATTTGTTTGGGAAATTCAATCAAATAGGAAAGACGATTTGCGACAACAACTTTTTGAATTCGCTGTAAGGAATCACTACACCATTCGGTCGATGCAAAAAAAGGAAAACTCGTTGGAACGCATATTTCAAGAACTGACTCAGCGATAAATTTCGCATGCCTTTAGAATAATTCTGAAAAGACTCAAATCAATTAAGCATACGAAAGCGCGTACATTCTTTCGGCTATCCATGATAGGATAAACATGAGCGAAAGAAAGAGCACTCCATACATGAGATAAATCTCAAAAGAAGTTCCATGTGCCAAATGTTGAATATAATAAAAGCCAAATATTCCAAGCAAAAACATAAGCAATCCGCCTATCAGTTCATATTCCCAAGCCAATAAAAGCGTAAATAAAAGCAGAAACCAAGGAAGTGCATCAGGAAGGTTTCGCAAAATATTATCAAAAGTGATTCCGTATTTTATGGCACCGGTAAAGATAGAAATACTAACCATTGTAAATCCCAAAAGAAGAGTTCCAAATCGCCCAAGCGTACGGAAAAAATCGGATAGGTTTAATAAAAACATTTAATTGGAAATTTGAATTGTAAAGTTAATAATTCGGACAATCAATGCGCAATTATTTTACAAATATAAATAATTATTGATTTAGAATACGTTGCAGATCATTTTTTGATATAGTTAGCAAACCGGAGGATGGCAGTCGCTTGGTCATTTCGAGCCAATTTGAATCTTTCTGAAAAACAAATTTAAAAATTGGCAACGCTTCTTCAAGCATATTGTTGTTGGCCATGGTAACTGCAGTCCAGTATTTCATCTCCAAATTTTCTTTTTGCATAGCTTCTGCAGCGGCATATTCTTGGAGTGCTAATGGCATATTGTTTCGTTCCACAGCCAAGTCGCCCCGATTCATGTGCTCGTAGGCTCTATGAACAGAGAGCAATCGTTTCAATTCCGGCAAAGGATCAGAGCTGTCGTCCACGCGCAAATCTACTTTTTTGTCTTGCCAGAGGGGAACTTTTTCACTTCCAACCACAATGATTGCAGCCGATTGCTTTCCACGAATATCTCCTCCGGCTTTTTGTGCGGCCAGAAGTGTTTCTACAACTCTTTCGGCCAAAGGTAAATGCTTGTTTTCTTCAAACGCCTTGGCCATAGCAGGAACTACTTGATCGTTCAACATCATATTGGCTTGAACTGAAAAATTATCTCCTACAATTTGGTAGGCCGACTGAACACAATTCTTGCCGGTAAAAGCATTGACCGACCCATTTACATCGAGCAAAGCCAATTGTCGGAAATCTTTTCCCGCGTCGGAATCGATCAGTTGGATTAAAGCTTTTTCGGCCGAAATCCCTGATTCCATTAAGCTTAAACCATCGGGGCCAAAAGCCGGATTGATAAACGACTGAGTAGCCACCACGCCCACTCCCGATTTTCCCCAACAAACGGAAGTTCCAACCGAAAACCAATGACTTTGAACACCAACAGCCATTTCGCCTGTTACAACATCTCTTGCCACAATTGAAAAAGTGTGAGCGAAAGGATTTTCTGTTTTATAATTTTGAGCCTGAACCGAGGCCGCAAGGAGGGCAAAGAAGCTAATAAAGAAGATTTTTTTCATGAATTTCGGATTTTATAAACGATGACAATGATTCGAAGACTTAAACGTAATTTTAGGACAAGGCATATTCGACTGCTTTTTCGGCGTGAATTTTTGTGGTATCAAAAACGGGAATCGGGCTGTCTTCTTGTTGAATCAACAAAGGAATTTCGGTGCAGCCCAACAGCACACCTTCGGCTCCTTGTTGCTGAAGTTTTTTGATGATTTCGACATATTCTTTGCGCGATTCATCCCTTACTATTCCCAAAATAAGTTCTTGATAAATAATATCGTGTACTATTTTTCGGTCGCTTTCGTTGGGGACTATTACTTCTAAGCTATGTTTGTCTGTTAGTCGCCCTTTATAAAAATCGTGCGTCATGGTAAAGTTTGTTCCCAATAAAGCAATCTTTTTCAACTTCTTTTCTTTTATTTTTTCGGCTGCAGCATCGGCAATATGAAGAATGGGAATAGACAAAGCGGCTTCCATTTCGGGAAACATTTTGTGCATAGTATTGGTGCAGATTACCAAAAAGTCGGCGCCACCGTTTTCAATTTGTTTGGCCGCTTGAATCATCAGTTCGGTCAATTTTTTCCAATCGCCCGCATGCTGAAGTTGTTCAATTTCGTGAAATTCGACTGAATACATCAAACTTCGTGCTGAATGAGTTCCGCCCAGTATTTCCTTCACTTTTTGGTTTATCAATTGATAATAAACGGCCGACGATTCCCAGCTCATTCCTCCCAATAATCCGATTGTTTTCATCTGTATTGATTGCATTGGTAAATAAAAGAATTCAAAATTAATTGTTTTATTGATTTTGTTTTAAATTATAAATCATCGAAAAGCGAATGCTTCGATAATCGATGTCTTTAAAACCGTATTGGAATCTGATTTTATAATTTACAGATCTGTTCGACTTGCTCGACAACTCCACGCGATACACTTGTGGCCGATCACCATTATTTAGAAAGCCTGAAAAACCGCCAAAATTCTGATTTAGACTGAAATATTTCAATTCCAAACCAGCTCCAATGCCATAAACAACAGCTTCGTCCTGAAAATGTGCCGCTAAATTGGTGTGCCACGAATAGAACCCAACAAGCGTATAGAACCGAATCCATGTTTTATGCGAAGAATTAAAATAAACAGATTTCCCAAAACTTAAATCGAAAAAATAGCCAGGCGAATCGGAAAAGCGAGCCGCTCCATATTGATTTCCCGAAGCCGTTTTTATGTTTATCGAAAGCAATGCATCGGGCAACCATTTTCGGTTTTCGATCAACTGAATGGCTGTTCCGATATAAAGATCTCCGCTGGCAACACCTTGTCCGTCGTAATCTGTTGAACTACGCTGATCGCGAATAAATTGATCGTAACTGTAAATCTCAAACGGCACCAGAAAAAGCTGAATTCCAACTTTTTGATTTTTGAACGGAATAAACAAACGAGTATAGAGATTTTCGGTTTGTTCATGTCGATTAAAATGCCCTTCCACTGCTGTTTCTAAAGTGAGTTGTTTTTCTAATAAGCCATTTTCAATTTCGGGAACAGGAAATGCATTTGGTCCCATAAACCCGGGCGATGGAGTCAAATATCGTTCCCAAGGCGTAACTCTATCCCACTGATTGATCGTATTCCACCATGTGCCTTGCGCAGCAGCATATTCCACAAATACGAACAGGAAATTAAGAAGAAGTAGTTTTCTATTCCATACAGACTGAACGATTCGGAAATACATTTTTTTCATAATCGTGGCGAATAAATGAGTGAAATTCGAATTGACCGAAAATCATAATCTGTCGTTCCATGTTCAAAACGCAAAGCATAATTCAGCTTTTTGTCCCGAATAGTTTGTAGTTGAGAGCGATAAACGAGCGGCCTATCGCCATTGTTTAAATAGCCATAAAAGCCTGCCAACTCGTTGCTCCATGAAAACCTGCTACTGTTTAGCCGAAAACCAAAACCATAAAGTAGCGCATCGTCTTGCATGTGATCGGCCAAATTGGTTTGCCATGCATAGAATCCAAGCATGGCGTACAGCCTGACCGACCGAATAAATTTAGTATCGGCCAAGAAATAAGATTTTCCGCCACTAATAGCTAAGTAATAGCCATTCGATTTTGAAAATCGAGCCGATTCAAACTGATTTCCACTCGAGGTTTTCAGTGTAAAATCGACCATGATATCAGGCCAATGAGCACGATTTTCCACCAATTGAATATGCGTACCAACGTAAACATCGCCCGAAGCAATTCCTTTTCCTTCATAATTTCGAGAAAATCGCTGGTCACGAATCAGCGTGTCGTACCAAAATAGTTCGACAGGAACCATGCTCATTTCAAGCACTATTTTGTCTTTCATCAACGGAATAGAGACTTTGGTAAAAATATTTTCGGTATTTTCGTGAACATTGAAATGCCCTTCGAGGCTTGTTTCCAATTCAAAATTGGCAGAAACGAGTCCATCCTGAACAGCAGGAACCGGAAATGCATTTGGTCCCATAAAAGCCGGCGATAAAATCAAATACCTTTGCCAAGGCGTGATTCCATCGGTTTGGTGAATTTCGTACCACCAATCGTCGGCGCTTTGACTAATTCCTAAATTGGTGAAAAACAAAAAAAAATAAAACACAAAGAATGATCGAATCGACAACATGTTCTTTTTTTAGAAGGAAGTAAAATTACGGATTTCGCGCCGAATATGAACTAGTTTTCCATTTTTCGTCGAATTCTTCGCGGCCCCGCCCACAGCCAATAACCGGTAATGCTAAAAAGCAACAGTCCAACTCCCATGAGTGAGGTATAAATAACTTTAAATGTTCCATTCGACCATTTAAATAATCGGTCGATGATGCTTCCATCGTGTACTTGTTCCAAAAAATCGGATCTTCGCGTTTCCTGAACCAAAATCCGTCCGCTTGCTCCATCAATCTGTAGTCCTAAATAGCTGTTTAAGAAAGTAAATTTTATAATTCCGTTTTTTGGTACTATTTCCATTCTGTCAATCAGTCCGCGACTGTGTTTTTCTTCTTGAAAAGCCTTTAAAGCAATGTTTTGCAAGCTATCCAAAGAAAGCCACCGGTTCAGGTTCGTGGATGTTCCAACTTGATTTTCTTTTAGCAAAATTCCACCACTATGTTTTTTCCAACCTAAAAAAGTACCTGTGGTAGCCATAAAGATAAAGAAAACAAATAAAAAGGATGCGGAGATTCGGTGTAATTTTCGATGGATTCTGAGTCGTTTAGCGTGATCTTGAATTTCTATTTTATTCATGAAAGGAGGTTGGTTGTGGTTTTGGAGTGTTTTTTTTTGCAAAGGTATTAAAAAGCCAATCCCGTCCAAAAATGAAATCAGTGACTGAGCGAACGTCGTTTTACACGCCCACCTTTGGTAGCGTTGATGCTGCTGTAGATAATAAAAGCACCGGAATCAATCTTATCTATTTCGCGTTCAAGTTCGGCAATTTCCAAGCGTGTAATGACGGTATAAACAATATCGGTTTGTTCCAGTGTACAGCCTTTGGATCCGTAGCCTCGTTTGCCCGAATAGATGGTAACTCCTTTTCCCATTTTTTCTGTCAGCATAATCCGAATATCTTCGCTTTTGGGCGAAATAATGGTTAGTCCGGTATATTCGTCAACACCATCTACAATAAAGTCGACCGTTTTGGAGGCTACAATATAAGTAAGAATGGCATAAAGTGCAATTTCGGCCGAGAGAATATAAGCACCAAAGCTAAAGATAACAATATTGAACACCAATATAATATCTCCAATGCTTAAACCAATTTTTTTATTGAGGTAGATAGCCAAAACTTCCGTTCCATCAATTACGGCTCCGCCTCTCACAGCAAAACCAATTCCACCGCCAAGAAAAAAGCCTCCAAAAACAGCAATCAATAGTTTATCGGAAGTAATCACTGGATACGGAACAAACTGCAATATCAAAGCCAAAATCAATATGGCTGAAACGCTTTTAAGCGCAAATTGTTTTCCAATTTGGAGCAGACCGAGGAATAAAAATGGAAGGTTGATGAAGAAAATTAAAATTGGAAGAGAAAAACCTGTAACTTCTTTTGTAAGCAACGAAATTCCCATTACGCCACCGTCGATAAAACCGTTGGGCAACAGAAATCCTTTCAATCCAAAGCCCGCGGAGGCAATTCCGATCAATATCCAAATGCCATCGCGCAAGAAATGAAGCACGTTAATTTGAAAGATTTCCAATTCAGCCAAAAGTAGTTTTTGCGAAATCCGTTCCTGTTTTCTTTCGTGTTGCTTGCGCAATCGATTTATCAGGACATTTTCAAAAAAACGAAACATAATTTTTTTCTTAAAGATACAAAATTACGTGAAATCAAAAAACGATAACTGCTACATTAAGTCAGAACTTTAAAATGAATTTTGTTTTCTTGATAAGCCATGAGTTTTGTTTGGACTTCCTGTTTTGTTTTTTCACAAGCAAAGGAAACTTTTAGAGCGTTCATATTCAATTGAAACAACTCATCGCAATCAAAGCCTTGCTCCAGAAGCAAGAAATACTCTTGATTGAGCGAAGTAGAAAACATGGCCGGGTCGTCGGAGTTCAGAGTACAAAGAATTCCGGCTTCGAGGAGTTTTCGAATGGGATGCGAATCGCCATTTTGAACAATGCCAAGCGCATAATTGCTCGATGGCGAGACTTCCAATGGAATTTGATGTTCAACCAAAAAGCGTATCAGCTGCGGATCTTCCAAACTCCTGATTCCATGGCCTATTCGTTCGGCATACAACGAATTGATTGCACCCCAAATGCTTACTGCTCCGGCTGTTTCGCCGGCATGGGCCACCAGACGCAACCCATGTGCTTTTGCCTTTTCAAATGCTTCAACAAACAATTCGGGCGGAAAACCGCTTTCCGGACCACCAATTCCTAAACCGATAAACAATCCTCTATCAAATCCTTCTATGACAAAATCTACCACGCGCATCTGAGTATCCACCAATTCGCGCGAAATATCGGGAATGAAATTGATTTTTACTTTGTATTTTCCTTCTCCTATTCGAATTCCGGCTTCGATGGCATTTAGGATTTCCTCTGTCTCAAATTTTTGAATGATAAATGAAGCACTTATGTACGCTTCGGAATAAACAATATTTTGTTCGGCTTGTTGGCGATAAAATTCGGTAATAATAAAAGTATAATCTTCCGGTTTTTTTAGTGCCGTAATGGCCAGCGTATAAACCCTCAAAAAATGATTGAAATCTTTAAAAGCGAAAAAACTTTTCCATTCTTCAAGTGAATTCACACCGAAATCTACTTCGTTTTTTTGTGCCAGACTGTAAAATGTTTCCGCTTTTGTGGCGCCTTCCAAATGAACATGAAGTTCAATCTTAGGCATTCTATTTACTTGATCAACAAGTTCGTTGGGTAAGTTTTTTCTATCAAATTGCATAAATACTAAAATGGATTTTTAAATTTTAGATAAAAGTGTTGGAATAAATTCAGGTTTTCTTCTGATTAAGCTGGCTTGTTCAAAATCATAACACAAATGAATGAGTTTGCTTTCGGAAAAAGCACGACCGAAAAACGATAAACCAACCGGCAATCCATGAATAAATCCAGCGGGAATAGTTATGTTGGGATAGCCTGCATTTGCGGCTGGCGAAGAACTTCCACCATGAAAATTATCACCGTTGATTAAATCTACAGCCCAAGCCGGACTTCCTGTTGGAGCTACAATGGCATCCAAGTTGAATTCATTCATCACTTTATCAATCCCTTCGGGGCCGGCCAATTGTTTCATGGTTTTGAGGGCTTCTACGTATTCGGGCGTGTTTAAATCGCCTTTTTCATTCGAGGCGATGAGTATTTCTTGTTTAAAAAAAGGCATGGCCGAATCGGCATTGAGTTTATTGTACTCAATCACATCGTCCAATGAACGTACGCCGATGCTTTCGTCCATCGATTCCAAATATTTATTTAATCCCGCTTTAAATTCGTATTGCATCACCAAATAAGCTGCTTTGGAAGCTTCCCGAGCATGTCGGTATTCCGGCAATTCAATCAATTCTGCACCTTTTTCTTTTAGAATATTCAACGCTTTTTCCATTTCCGCATCCACATCTTCGTGGAATCCGAAAAATGTGCGGGCGACGCCAATTTTTGCTCCTTTCAATCCGCCAACAACCAAAGAAGAGGAGAAATCCATTTTATCGTTGCACATGGCTTCAAAAAGCAGAGTTGCATCGGTAAGTGTTCTGGCCATTGGGCCGGCTGTATCGCACGAATGAGAAATAGGAATGATTCCTTCGCCACTAATCAATCCAACAGTAGGTTTAATTCCCACAACGCCATTGATTGTTGATGGACAAACGATGGACCCGTTGGTTTCAGTTCCGATGGCAATGGCGCAAAGATTGGCCGAAACAGCTGATCCGGAACCGGAGCTGGAGCCACAAGGCGTGCGATCTAAGAGATAAGGATTTCTGGTTTGTCCTAAAATACTGCTCCATCCACTCGACGAACGAGTTGAACGGAAGTTGGCCCATTCGCTCAGATTTGTTTTTCCCAGAATGATCAGTCCGGCCGCGCGAAGCTTTTCGACGAATGCGGCATCTTTTTTAGCACTATTTTTCGCAATGGCAGCGGCTCCGGCATTGGTATGCATTTTATCGCCGGTATCAATATTCCCTTTGATTAGGATCGGAATTCCATGCAATACGCTTCGTATTTTCCCTTCAGCTCTTTCGTTGTCCAATTGATCGGCTATGGCAAAAGCATCCGGATTCATTTCCAAGACAGCATTTAGATTTGCACCGCTTCTATCTATTTCTTCTATTCGTGCAGTGTACATTTCTACCAGCGAACGGGCTGTATATTCGCCCGACTTCATTTTCTCCTGAAGTTCGGCCACGGTGATTTCGTCGAGTTCGAATTCGGAAAATTTGAGTTCGCCCTTACTTCCTGTTTTTGTAATATCCGTTTCACAACTTGTGATTGCGCCGGTTACCAGCAGTCCTGCACTCGCTATTGCCGAGGCGTGCAAAAAATTTCTTCTGTCCATGATTGG
>DMBV01000134.1 GCA_003445975.1 Bacteroidales bacterium | reverse complement strand
CCGCCTTGATAATCGCCCGGATTGAAGATATAAGGGAATTCGATTTTTACATTTTCCAAAACACGATCGCTCAAATACAAATGAATGGGTTTGTTGAGTATATAGTTAAATGCTCTTACATCGTCTAAGCCGGCTATATGATCGCGATGTTCGTGGGTAAGCAAAATTGCTTCAAGGTCTTTTACACCGGCCAGAAGCATTTGCATTCTGAAATCGGGACCGCAATCAATAACAATATTTTTTTCGCGGTAGCTTAACAAAACGGAAGCCCTCAATCGTTTGTCTTTAAAATTTGCTGAAGTACATACTTCGCAGTTGCAACTGATGATTGGAACACCGATGGAGGTGCCTGTTCCTAGAAACCGAATTCGAAGTTTGTTTTCCATACTTTAAAATTCAATTTGAGGGAAACGGATCAAATCTTTGATAATCGCGGATTTGAGCAAAGAGGGATCGCTTTCTATTTTGCTGGGACGAATAAAATGAACCCGAACATTTTCTTGCTCTTCTTCTTGTTGCGCTAAAGAAGGAACAAATAAATCGATGGTGTTTAGGAGTGAATCTTCGCAACTTGTAATAAAACATAGCCCTTTGTGTCTTTTTTGCATATGATCGACCAAAACCAAATACGAACCGCATGGAGGAATTAGTTTGTATTTTTCTTCGATGATCAGTTTTCGGGTTTTATAACCCATCTGGACAAATTGTGCTTGGCCTGAAGCTTGTATTTTTGCTTTTATGAAAAACGGATGTCCCAAATAGGTTTGCGCCATTTGCATATGACCTTGAAGGATTGCTTGCCGAATCAGGGAAGAACTGATGTCCACATTTTGAATGTCTTGCGATGGAATAAGCTCCAATTCAAAACCGTGTTTTTCGCCCAAGAGTTTTAGCTCTTCAATATCGCCTTCTCTATTTTTGCCAAAATGATGGTTTGTTCCGGTTACGATTTTTTTTACATTCAGTTTGTCAACCAAATAGGTTCTGATAAAATCCTGTGCGGAGGTGGCGGCAAACTCTTTGGTGAATTTCACAAAGATGATGTTTTCGAGTCCTGCTTCGCGCAACAAATCAATCTTTTCCTGTCGCGAATTGATCATCAGCAAATCTTTCCCAATGGTATCAGGATAAAGAACTTGGCGCGGATGGGGATAAAAAGTGATTAAAACCGTTTCGCCCTTTATCTTTCGGGCGGTATCGCTGAGGCGTTTTAATATAAGCTTGTGACCCAAATGAACTCCGTCAAATGAGCCAGTAGTAACTACCGCATTGTTAATTTTTTTTACTTCTTCGAAGCCAAAATAGATATTCACTTGTTTGATGAGGTTTAGTTCTTATTTTTTGCAAAATAAGCAACTTTTTCCAAAGAAGTGATCATATCGTATTCTTCTAGGTAAATATGTTCGGGTACATTGACCGGACGGGGCGAAAAATTCAAAATTCCTTGAATTCCGGCATCCACCAAAGCATTGGTAATAGTTGCCGCTTCATCTACCGGAACAGAAATAATCGCAATGCTGATTTTCTTGTCGATGATAATTTGTTTAAGCTGATTGATAGGAAAAACTTCTACATTCGCATAGATGATTCCAATTTTTTCGGGATTATTGTCAAATGCAGCCACAACACTGAGTTTTTCGCGGCGGTTTTTGAAATATTTCATCAGCGCGCGTCCCAAGTTTCCAGCCCCAATGATGGCCACGTTTTGGCCTTCGGGTTTGTCCAAAATTTCCCCAATCAGCGCAACGAGTTCCTTTACATTGTATCCTTTGCGAAGCGTGCCGGTATAGCCAATGAGCATAATATCTCGGCGAACCTGAACCGGTGTAATATGATGGATATTCGCAATTTCGTGCGAGAAGATATGTTCTTTTCCTTTGGCGTCGCAAATCAATAGATTTCTTCTGTATTGACTCAATCGCTCAACTGTTTTGTCGGGTAAAGTGCTCATCTTTTTTTGATTTTGATATTTCCTAAACGATTTCCCAGCGCAGTGGGGAAACATTCGTCAAAAATTTATGTTGTTATTAAAAAAACAAAGATAATTTTTTTCGTTAATAGAAAACGAAAAATTTACGAACGCTGTAAATTTTGTTTAACGAAATGTTTAAGGGATATAAGCTGTCCGAATTCTTCGACCTTTTTGGTTTTAAACAAAATCCATTTGGTTTTTGAATGGCAAAAACTTGTTTTTATTTAACCAAAAAACAAATAGGCGATAAATATAGCGGCAATCAAGCCGGCTAAATCGGCAATCAGTCCGGCAGTAATGGCATAGCGGGTGTTTTTTATCGAAACAGAACCGAAATAAACGGCTATGATATAAAAAGTGGTGTCTGTGGCTCCTTGAAAAATTGCCGACAGTCGTCCTGCAAACGAATCAACGCCATAAGTAGTCATGGTTTCAATCATCATACCGCGTGCGCCGCCACCGCTCAATGGTTTCATAAAAGCCGTGGGCAATGCGGCCACAAAATCGGTGTTCAATCCGGCAAAGGCAAAAGCAGCCCCCAATCCATTTACCAAATAATCCAAGGCTCCCGAAGTGCGGAAAACGCCAATGGCGACCAATATGGCTACCAAAAACGGAATGATTTTTATCGCAATTTGAAAGCCTTCTTTGGCGCCTTCGATAAATGTATCGTACACATTTATTTTTTTCTTTAGGGCTAACAATAAAAAAGAAGTGATGATGCTAAACAAAATTACGTTGGCAATAACAGTGGAATAGACAGAAGCTTTTGTTTGCGGCAACAATACGAAGAGATAAATGATTCCTGCTACAAATACTGAAAAGCCGCCTAAATACAAAAGGATTACTTTGTTTAAGAGATTTATCTTCTGGTAAATAGAAACGGCAACGATTCCGGCAAGTGTGGAGAAAAAGGTGGCCAACAAAATAGGTAAGAATATATCACTCGGATTTGCCGCTCCCAATTGAGCTCGATAAACCATAATGCTAATCGGGATAATGGTAAGTCCTGAGGTGTTCAAAACCAAAAACATAATCATCGGATTGGAGGCCGTGTCTTTTTTTGGATTGAGTTCTTGCAATTGTTCCATGGCCTTCAATCCCATGGGCGTTGCAGCATTGTCTAGTCCAAGCATATTAGCCGCCAAATTCATCATAATGCTGCCGTTTACCGGATGGTTTTTTGGTATCTCCGGAAATAATTTTTGAAAAAAAGGACCTACCGCTTTGGATAATAGCTGAACAACGCCTCCCTTTTCACCAACTTTCATCAGTCCAAGCCAGAGAGTCATTACGCCGGTAAGTCCCAACGACAACTCAAAGCCGGTTTTTGAATTTTCAAAAGTAGAATTCATGATAGCAGGAAATATTTCGGTATCGCCAAAGAAGATAAGTCGAATTAGTGCAATAACAAATGCAGTGAGAAAAAAGAAAATCCAGATGTAGTTTAGTACCATGTTTTTTTTTCAAAGATAAAAATTCTCGGGTGAAAAGAAGACCGGAGAATTACGATTTTTCAACCACCTCTTGATAGATGGAAAGTGTAGATTGAGCAATTTTTTGAATATCGAACTCGGCCGCCATTTCTTTTCGAAGCATTTCGGCTTCTTGNNAGGATTTCCTTTATTAATTTTGCATGCCTTTTGTCGATTCTGCTTGCATAGTATAAAAGCAGTTCGTTCTGGCGGATTTGATGGCTGTTTTCCGAAAAGCGAATGCCGTTGGGGATCAAAACAGTTTTGTCTTTCAGTTTGGGCTCAGTAAGCATTCCTTTCAGACTGTTTTGGCTAATGGCAATAATTTTTTGGATGTCTTTTTTCCAGAGCAAATAACGCAAATCATGTCGGGCTCTTCCGTGTATCGTAATCACTTGGGGCGTTTTGGTAAATTTCCCCACTAGGCTGCCCAACAAATTTGGAAGATGTTGATGTGTGTGGATGATTGAAATCTTTTCGTTGCGAATAAGACGAACTAGAAATGGGATTTGAGTCGGGATTTTCCAAGGCGAAAATTTCAATCGAATGTGGTTTACTTCCGGCAAAAGTTTTAGTGCTTGCCTGCCGTTGTTGGAAATTACGATCACGTCCTGTCCCATTTGCTGAAGTGCGTTGGCTAAATCGCAAACATGATTTTCTGCTCCTCCAAAATCAAAATTTTTTACGAGTAAAAGAATTTTCATACCACTCTAAGCAATAGTGAATTTCGAATCGAAGTTAATCTTTATGCGAATCTCACCTTGTTGATGGGGATTTGTTTTTCACCAATTTTTGAACAATAATAAATCGCTACGGTGCTTCTATTTGAGCTTAAATTCTTGAAAAATTTCCTTCACAGCGTCTTCGTATTCGTCAAAATTCTTGATTTTTTTTAGCCTCCGAAATACTTTTGTTGGCTCTTCAAAAGAATTGGACAGATAAGTCCAGAATTCTTTGAGGATATTCAGCAAGGTCAAATGATCGTTTTTTTCTTTGCGGTAAGCATAATACAAATCATCGATGAACTGATTCAGCTTTGCTTTTCGATTTTGGGGGAGTTNNAAAATAGGGATCAGTTTTTCCAGTTCATCAACAGAAAAATAGCCCAATCGACATTTTATTGAAAACGGAATCTGAATTTCTGAAAATACGCGATCCAAAATTTCTGCAACCAGATCTGGATAAGGAAGCATTCCGGAGCCGCGTTTTTTGTTTGCCACTTGTGGATAAGGGCAACCTAAGTTCCAATTTAATTCTTTGAACCCTAATTTCTGACAATGTTGTGCAAAGCCTACAATTTCTTCGGCTTCTTTACTTAAAATTTGAGGTATCACAGCGATGCCATTTTCTATGGAATTGCTTAAAGCGATTGCTTTTTTGGATGGAAGCGAGTGGTTTGTGGCGATATTTGAAAAATAAGGAGTAAAAAGTTTATCGACTCCATCAAAATGGTTTGCATACACTTTCCGAAATGTATGGGTCGTAATTCCCTGAAAAGGTGCAAAGTAGATTTGTGTAGAAGTGTTCATGAGAGAGGGGAAAAATTAGCCGCAATGAAAAAACCGATCGACCAATTCCAGAATCTGTTCTTCGTCGTTCCCTATTTCCGAGCGTAAATTCTCATCCCGAAAATTTCTCAATTTTGTAGAAATTCCTTCCAAAGTGCGTTTGTCAAAAACATTGTATTTCAGATAAATGTCTTGTTGGGCTTCCAAAGCAGTGGCCGAATCCCAACACGAAAGCGGCAGTTGATCCAGACTTTTGACTTTTTCTTGATTTTCGGCCGCAAAAATATTCACATCCACATAGGTCTTCTCTGCGTATTCCAAAGCGTTTTCCATTTCAATTCCATGACGGGCTGCAACAGTCAATCCTGCCAAAAGCAGATAAATATCGGCTGATCCGTCGGGGCATCTAAATTCTACTGTTTGTTTGTGACTGAAGTCGGTGCTGTTGGCTTGCTCCAATGGGTTTGCGTGTTTAAGCATATCGTTTTGGCCTGTCCAGCCCAATGGAACACGAACCAAAACAGAGCGATTTCGGTCGCCCCAACAAATGCTTGTGGGTGCTTCTTGGTTTGGAACCAAACGGAAATACGACGTTGGATTTGTATTGCCAAAAGCGGTCAACGATTTTGCAAGACTCAGATAACCAGCAATTGCTTTGCGGGCAGTTTCGCTTATTTTCCCGTTCTCGATCATCTGATTTCGGCCATTTTTCATCAATCGAGTATGAATATGCAGCCCACTGCCGGCTTTCCCCACGCTTATTTTTGGTGCAAAAGTTACCGTAACCCCATATTGGTAGGCCAGAGTTCGTAAAATCCATTTTCCAATGAGCAATTGATCGGCGGCATCTTCTAGTTTGGAGGGTTTAAATTCAATTTCGTTTTGTTCGTATTCAAGATTTCCAACGGTAAAATTCCCTACTTCGGAATGGCCGTATTTAATATTTCCTCCAACAGAGGCAATGGTCAACATGGCTTCTTTTCGCAGAGCTTCCCATTTAGTAAAAGGGGAACTTTCGTGATAGCCACGTTGGTCGTCGGTTACAAAATACGGCTCTTTTTCGCTAATGATATAATATTCCAGTTCGCCCATGACCTCAAACTCAAATCCGGTTTTTTCTTTTAGTTGAATATGTGCTTTTTGCAAAATATATTCAGGCGATCCTTCAAAAGGAATTCCATTTTTATCGTAAAAAGAACAGAGGATATCCAAAGTAGGAATATCCGAAAACGGATTTAAAAAAGCTGTTCTAAATCGAGGCACCACATATAAATCACTATTTCCTGCTTGGATGTATGGAAACAAACTGCTGCCATCAACGCGTTCGCCGGAGCTAAGGATTTCGTCCACTTGCGCTAGGTCGTTCACCACAAAATTGAGGGTTTTCAATCGGCCATCGCCACCAGTATAACGGAAGTTAAGCATTTGGATATGCTGAGTTTCGATAAAAAGCAACAAATCTGCTTTCGTAAATTGTTGAGGATCTTTTTGAAGAAACTTAACCAAAGGATTTGGACTTAGTGAAAATGCAGTTGACATACAGTTTTGTTTTAATGTTCGTTATTTCATTCACAAAAATCCGAAATTCCCATCGTTTTAAATAGGATTTGGCGAAATATTTTATTCTAAGAAGAACTAGAGCGCGAATCTTTCTTTTTAACTATTTGCCTTCGATGGGGAGAAATAAAAAAACTCCTCATTAGAAATAAGGAGTTTCAAGATGGGTTTACTTTTGTTTAAAAAGAAAGAATCGATTTTTTGATGCGCTCAGCGGCATCCAACAATTGTTCTTCGCTGATTACCAATGGAGGAGCAAAGCGGATGATATGACCGTGAGTAGGTTTTGCTAAAACGCCATTTTCGGCCATTTTCAGACAAACATCCCAAGCTTCTTTTCCGTTTTTAGGTTTAATGATTACTGCATTGAGCAGTCCTTTGCCACGTACCAATTCAATCATGTCGGAATCGATGGCGCGGAGGAAATTTCTAAAAATTTGCCCAAGATATTCGGCGCGTTCAGCCAGTTTTTCGTTTTTAACAACTTCCAAAGCGGCAATGGCTACTTTTGCTGCCAAAGGATTGCCGCCAAAAGTAGAGCCGTGTTCACCGGGCTTTATCACTAACATGATATCATCGTTTGCCAAAACAGCCGAAACGGGAAGTACGCCACCCGAAAGGGCTTTTCCTAAGATTAAGATATCTGGTTTTACTCCTTCGTGATCGCAGGCCAGAAGTTTGCCTGTACGTGCAATTCCGGTCTGAACTTCATCAGCAATAAAAAGAACATTTTTTGCTTTACAAGCATCATACGCATTTTTTAAATACCCTTCGTCGGGGACGAAAACCCCTGCTTCGCCTTGGATTGGCTCAACTAAAAAAGCAGCTACATTTGGATCTTCCAGCTCTTTTTTTAGCGCATCCAAATTATTATAGGGTACGGTTATAAATCCGGGAGTAAATGGACCGAAGCCTTTGTACGCGTCCGGATCAGTCGACATGGAAATAATCGTAATGGTACGGCCGTGAAAATTGTTGGCGCATACAATAATTTTTGCCTGATTTTCGGGGATGCCTTTTTTTTCATAAGCCCATTTACGAGCTAATTTTAAAGCTGTTTCGTCGGCTTCGGCTCCGGTATTCATTGGAAGAACTTTGTCGTAGCCAAAATACTCGGTCATGTATTGTTCGTATTCGCCTAATACATTGTTGTAGAAAGCGCGCGAAGTTAAGGTGAGAATTTCGGCTTGTTCTTTCAGGGCGGAAATAATTTTTGGATGACAATGACCCTGGTTAACAGCCGAATAGGCCGAAAGAAAGTCGTAGTATTCTTTTCCCTCGGCATCCCAAACCAAAGCACCTAATCCTTTTGCAAGCACTACCGGTAATGGATGATAATTGTGTGCACCATATTTGTCTTCCAGCTCCATGGCTGTTTTAGAAGTGATTTTACTGGCCATATATCTTTTTTTTAAGTTTTAATTTGTTGAGCAAAGATAAGTTTCTTTGGGCAACTGCCCAATGTTAAAATCAATTTAATAGATTGCCGCCATCTTATATTTCTTACTTTTGAAGTTGATTTCGACAAAATTAGAGCATGAAATTTGCAAAAAATATTTGCTTACTACTAGTGGCGCTGTTTTTTTTCTCCCAACTAAACGCAGGCTATTCGCAAGAACTTCCTTATCACGAAGGCGAGGAGCTTACTTTTGTAGTGTATTACGATGCCCCGCTTTTAGGAAAATTGAATGCCGGAAAGGCGAGTTTGGAATTGAAAAAAGTGGAGGAAAAAAGGTTGGGAAAAACAGTTTTTCATGCTGTAGGCGTTGGGTTTTCGACTGGTTCTTTCGATTTTTTCTTTAAAGTTCGCGACCGATTCGAAAGCTGGTTTGATATAGAAAATTTGCGTTCCTATTTCTTTACCCGCAGAACCAACGAAGGCGGTTATGTAGCCAACGATGACGTGGTTTTTGATTATGCAAAGGAAAAGGCCATCAGCCGGAAAACAGAAAAGAAAATCGGGCAGCGTGTGAATGATTTGGTTTCGGCATTTTATTTTGCGCGGACGTTGGACATTAGCACCATTCCGGTAGGAGGAAGTTTCCCGATAAATTTCTATTTAGACGATTCGCTTTATACCTCTGTAATCATCTACGAAGGGAAGGAAATTGTTGAAACGCGTTTGGGGAAATTTAGAACAATGAAATTTAGGCCCATGGTGGCGCAAGGAGAGGTTTTCGACAATCCCTATCCCATGTTTTTGTGGGTCTCCGACGACAAAAACAGAATTCCTATTTTGGTGAAATCAGAAATTATTGTAGGGAGTGTAAATGGGGAATTGTACCGGTTTAAGAATCTAAAATATCCACTCGATTCTAAAATCATCAAAACAAAAACAAAAAAGTGATGTACTGAGAAAACCAAAATAAAGCTTTTTTCAATACATCACTCCCTACAAATTAATCAAGTATCGCCTGAATTCCGGGCAATATTTTGCCTTCCATATATTCCAACATGGCTCCGCCACCGGTTGATACATAACTTACTTTGTCGGCCAGATGGTATTTGTTTATTGCGGCCACCGAGTCGCCTCCGCCTATCAAACTGAAAGCGCCTTTGGCAGTGGCATCTGCAACAGCCAATGCAACGGCTTTTGTTCCTTTCGAAAAATTTTCCATTTCAAAAACGCCCATTGGTCCGTTCCAAAGAATGGTGGAGGAATTCAAAATAATTTCTTTAAAATTTTCGATGCTCTTGCTTCCAATATCCAAACCCATCCAATCTTTATCAATGCTATAAGAAGGAACTTCTTTTGTATTGGCGTCGTTGTTAAAACTGTCGGCAACAATGGCATCAGATGGAATGTGAATTGAAACACCTTTCTTTTTTGCTTTTGCTAATAAATCGTTGGCGGTATTCAACAATTCGGGTTCCACCAGAGAAGTTCCAATCTCGCCTCCCATCGCTTTGATAAAGGTAAACATCATTCCACCGCCAATTATTAGATGATCTACTTTTTCAAGTAAATTTGTAATGATTCCGATTTTGTCAGAAACTTTGGCTCCGCCCAAAATAGCTGTAAAAGGCTTTTTTGTTTCAAGCAAAACTTTGTTGATGCTCGCAATTTCGTTGGCCATCACATAACCAAATACTTTGGTATGAGGAAAAAATTTGGCAATAATTGTTGTAGAAGCATGTGCCCGATGAGCTGTTCCAAAAGCATCATTTACATATACATCGGCCAGCTCGGCCAATTTGGCCGAAAAAGCCTCGTCGCCTTTGGTTTCTTCTTTATAAAAACGCAAATTTTCAAGCAGCAAGACTTGTCCACTCTGAAGCGCCTCCGCCATTTTTTTTGTCTCGGCACCAATACAATCTGGGGCAAACAATACGGTGGTATTTAGTTTTTGGTTGAGCGTTGGAATCAAATGTTTTAGAGAGAATTTTTCTTCAGGACCGCTTTTTGGGCGACCTAAATGCGACATTAAAATGACCGATCCGCCATCCGAAAGAATTTTCTGGATCGTTGGAATGGCTGCATTTATGCGTGATTCGTCGGTTATTTCAAATTTATCATTTAAAGGGACGTTAAAATCTACACGGATAATGGCTCTTTTTCCGCTGAAATGAATGGAATCAATTGTTTTCATAAAAAATTTTTAGGTTAAAAAACTTTTCAAAGTTACACAAAAGCGAAGTAATAGCCCTATTGTTTGTTCGTTTTATTCAGTTAAATGATGTGTTTTGTTCAGATTGTTCGGAGCGAAAACTAAAAGCTAAATCCTAGATAACTAAAAAGATAAGCACTCCTTTTTAATAGACCCTTAGCCTACAAAAAATTAAAATCATTTTTTTTATTCGAACATATTTTTTGTATTTTAGCCGCCGCTAAGGCTATATGCATAATTGGCGAGAGTATTGGAGAGATGACCGAGTGGTTTAAGGTGCACGCCTGGAAAGTGTGTGTACGCCAAAAGCGTACCGAGGGTTCGAATCCCTCTTTCTCCGCAGATTTTTTAAACTAAGTGAAAATAAATTAAATTAGAAGTTTTGTAAATAAATTTGGATTATTATGAAAAAACTATTTGCTTTTTTAACATTGGCCGGAATTCTAACTTTTGGTTTTACCAATGTGGTTCTTGCTCAAGACCAAGCTCAGGCACAAACCGAACAAACAACAGTAGGGGCGGCAACATTAGAAGAAGGTGCTGTAGTGGATAAAGGATTCCACCAAGTACTTAAAGAAGAGTTTATTGCTGGAGGTGCTGGATTTATGGGCGTTATCCTTTTGACATTCGTTTTCGGTTTAGCACTTTCTATTGAAAGAGTTATTTATTTAAGTCTTTCAACAACGAACACCAAAAAACTATTGAACCAAGTTGAAACGGCTTTACAAAGCGGTGGAATTGGTGCCGCAAAAGAAGTTTGTAAAAATACAAGTGGTTCTGTTGCTCGTATTTTCTGGCAAGGTCTTCATAAATATGATGAAGGTTTGGACGTCGTAGAAAAATCAATCGTGGCTTTTGGCGGAGTTTTAATGGGACGTTTAGAAAAAGGACTTTCTTGGATTGCTTTATTTATCGCTTTGGCTCCTATGCTCGGGTTTTTAGGTACAGTAATCGGTATGATTGGTGCGTTTAAAGACATTGCTGCTGCTGGTAATATTTCTGCAACCGTTGTGGCAAGCGGTATCCAAATCGCCCTTTTAACAACTGTATTTGGTTTGGTTGTTGCGATGGTATTGCAAGTATTCTATAATTACAGTGTTGCTAAAATCGAAAGCATCGTTAACGATATGGAAGATAGCACCATTGAATTCGTTGATATTCTTGCCAATTATAAATCAGGTAAATAATCATATCTATGGATAGTTTAGTAAACAAAGTATTTAAAGGTGTATCTATTGTCCTGATTGTAGTTGCGGCGATTTATCAAATTGCTGTCTTTCTTCAAGGCGGATCGCCTTCGGATAGCGTTCTAGATGGATATTTCTGGGTGGCCTATATCGCTTTTTTTCTAGCGGTTGTGTTGGCTATACTCTTTCCAATCATTCAAATTATTGGGAATCCAAAAGCTGCCATACGGACATTGTTAGGTGTGGTCGTTTTAGTGATTCTTTGGTTTGTTGCCTATGCATTATCTGATAATACATTTTCGGCAAGTGAATTGGAAACTATGGGAACTACCGCTGACATTTCGAAAATTGTCGGCGCTGGTTTGATTTATACGTATTTTGTTTTTGCAATGGCCATTGTAGCAGTTTTTTACGCCAATATTGCAAGTATCTTTAAATAAAAACAAAGATTATGGCATTAAAAACACCCGAATTAAATGCTAGCTCGATGGCCGATATTGCCTTCTTGCTATTAATCTTTTTCCTTGTTACCACCACAATGGAGGTGGATACAGGTATAGGTCGAAAATTGTCTCCACCACCAGATCCGTCGGTCAAACCACCAGATATTAAGGACAGGAATGTTATGAATATTCTGGTTAACAAAAGCGATCGTTTATTAATCAACGGCCGACCTGGTGACCTCGCTACTTTGAAAGAAGAAGTGATTCTTTTTATGACGCCACATGTTCCTGACGACGCTCGGTATCCGGAAGTTAAACAAGAAAATATTGATCTGCTTGGGGTAGTTTATACTTCAAAAGGGATTATTTCCTTGAAAAATGACCGTGGTACGTCATACAAAATGTATATTACCGTTCAAGATCAATTAGCTCAAGCTTTTACATCGATTAAAGATGAATTGGCGCTTAAGAAATTTGGAAAGTTGTACAAAGACATAACCGAACGCGAAAAGGAAGCTATCAGCGACGCTGTTCCTATGTCTGTTTCTGAAGCAGAGCCAGAAGACGTGGCTAATAAATAATTTTAGGAGGAGAAAAAATGTCAAGATTCAAAAAAAAGGGAGACAAAGGTACTCCCGCCATTTCAACAGCTTCATTGCCCGATATTATTTTCATGCTGTTGTTCTTCTTCATGGTTACTACTACTATGCGCGAAACCCAATTGCTTGTTAAAGTGTCGGCTCCTTCTGCAAAGGAAGTGCAAAAGCTTGAAAAGAAATCGTTGGTGAGCTTTATTTATATTGGAGAGCCGGTTCAATCTAAGCTCGGAACAAATACGCGTATTCAGCTAAACGATGCTTTTGGCGTGCTTGATGCAATACCAGAATTCGTAGCTAAAGAACGTGAAGCACGTGACGAGGCTGATCGGAAATTTTTAACAACTTCTCTTAAAGTGGATAAAAATACCAAAATGGGTATTGTAACCGATGTGAAGCAAAAGTTAAGAAAAGTAGGTGCGTTTAAAATCAGTTATTCGGTTACCCCAGAAGTAGAAAGGTAATTGGTAGCGAAAATATGCTCTCTCTAAAAAAAGACCGTTTGATTCAAACGGTCTTTTTTAGTTTCATCATAAGAATGACTGCTATTGTGGTTAGCGGCATTCATATGTCAATTTAGGGTGAAGTGAGCAGGCTATTATAGGCAAATGTGATAACATATGCTTCTAACAGTTTAAAAATGGAAACATGCCCTGACTGGGCCTTTTTTAATTCGGAAACTAGGATTATAAAAGTAGTACAATTATTTTTCGATGTGCTTTTTGTAAATCTCTCGAATGCTAGCATTTCTATCGTTGTTAAAAATGCTCCAATGGAAATTGCTGAGTTTTGTAAAAATGCTAATCGTTTCGTTCAATTCTTTGTCAGTTAAATTTCCTCTAATAATTTTAGAAACGACAAAAAGCTCTTGGAATACCGCTGTTAATTCCTTTGCTCCCTTTTCGCTTAGCGAAACGCGTTTTGCTCGCTTGTCTGTTTCGTCGCCAATTTCTATTATCAAACCCTTATTTATCAATCGTTTTAGCAATTCAGTTCCTGTCGTTATCTCTAGTAAATGCTTGTTTATAAGCTCGCTCTTAAGCAAACTTTTTTCCTTTAATAAGGTAGCCAAAAATCCAAACTCGTCAACTGTTTTTATCTCGGTATTTTGAAAAGTTTTTCTCATATATTTTGTAGCAAATCGGTACAAAGTAGTCAACAATGTTGATAATTCAACTTCTGGAAATCGTTTATAGTTTGCATAATCTGTTTCCGATAAATGCACCGTTTCTGTTTTCTTTTCGCAAAATACAATGTCTTTAAGATAGATCGAAAAGGATCTTAGGTCGCTATTATTATGTTCATTATCATAACTTTCAACATATTCCAGAAGGTGCTTTATTAATTCAATTTTGTTCGACATCTCTAATTACTTAATAAGTTGTTAAAAATACGGGTTCATTTGTAAATAATTCAAATAAGTAACAAATTTGCAAAACTAATTCAAATATGAATTAAAATAAAATACTTTAACAAGCATTTGTATTGGTTTTGCTATGGGTTTAATCTTTTCGTTCAATACTGCAATCGTAAACAAAAACATGGAGACAATTTACGACTGTTTAAATATCAAAAGTAGCCAAATATTTTATTTTAGGCCTGTTGACTATGCAGAATCATGGAGTAAAAATGGCTAATTCTAGATCATATTGACCACCCTGTAGCTGCAAAAGTTTTTTGTAAGTATTAAAATGGAAATAAATTATCAAAAAAATGAAAGCGAATCACCTATTTACATTATTTTTTATACTATTTAGCCTAATTGGCCATGCTCAAAATGCAAAAATAAGGGGGAAGGTAACCGATATAACTAACAATGAATCAATACCTTTGGCCAATATTGTAGTTTTAGGAACTCAAATTGGAACTACCAGCGATTTAGACGGAAATTTTAGCCTAACGGGTTTAACTTCAGGATATATAAAATTACAAATTTCGTTTTTAGGTTATAAAACGAATACAACGAGCGATATTTTTGTAAGTAACAGCAATACGCCTTTTGTAGAAATCAAACTCTTAACCGACGAACAAATTTTAAATGAAGTTGTTGTTCGTGTTGATAGGTTTGAGAAAAGGGAAGAGTCGCCAATAGCTATGCAGAGTATTGGAACAAAAGAAATAGAGAGTAATCCGGGAAGTAATCGTGATATTTCTCGGGTTATTCAGTCATTTCCGGGTGTGGGCTCAACTCCTGCTTTTAGAAACGACATTATAATTAGAGGCGGTGGGCCAAGCGAAAATCGCTTTTTCTTAGACGATGTAGAAATTCCAGTGTTTAATCATTTTTCTACCCAAGGGGCTTCTGGCGGTCCGGTGGGTATTATAAATGCTGACTTTATACAATCGGTCGATTTTTATTCGGGATCTTTTCCGGCTAATAAATACAATGCATTGAGTGGTATGTTTGACTTTAAACAAAAAGAAGGAAATAAAGATAAACTAAATTTTCAAGGAACTTTAGGTGCAAGTGAAGCTGCGTTAACGCTTGATGGCCCGTTAGGTAAAAATGCAAGCTATATTTTTTCGGTTAGACGAAGCTATTTACAATTTCTTTTTTCGGCTATCGGTTTGCCTTTTTTACCAACGTTTAACGATTATCAGTTTAAACTGAAAACATATTTAGATACAAAAAATCAAATTACTGTTATTAGTATTGGCTCGTTAGACCACTTAACCTTAAATACCGGAATTAGAAACCCCGATGCTTCGCAACAATATATTTTATCGCAGATTCCTATAAATAACCAATGGAGTTACACTTTTGGTGCTGTTTACAAAAATTTTTTCGACAAAGGCACACATACTTTTGTTTTAAGTAGAAATATGCTAAACAACGAGTTTTACAAATATCCTGATAATGATGAGAGCATAGAAAAGAGCTTAGATTATAATTCATCGGAGCAAGAAAATAAATTTAGATATGAACTATCAACAAGAAGTAATGGAATTAAACTAGTTGTTGGAGCAAACTTAGAATACGCAAAATATTTTAATTCAACAATGCAAAAAATTTATTTGCAGAATGTTTTAACTGAATTTAAGTACTCTACAAATTTAGAAATTGCGAAATTTGGCTTATCGGCACAAGCTTCTAAGCGTTTTTCGAAAAACAATTTACTTGTTTCAATAGGTGTTAGAATAGATGGAAATAATTATAATAGTAATATGCTAAATGCATTTAACCAAATTTCGCCACGTTTGGCACTTTCGTACACAATTACCGAAAAATTGGTAATAAATGCCGGAACTGGCCGCTATTTTCAACTACCTGCATACACAACATTGGGTTACAGAAACAATTTGGGCGAACTTGTAAACTTAGATAACTCTAAATATATTGGTGTAAATCAGTATAATATAGGTATTGAAAGTCGTTTAAATAAATCGTTTTTATTTTCTATTGAAGGTTTTTATAAAGATTATTTTCAATACCCAATTGACCAATACACGGGTGCAAGCTTAGCAAACCAAGGAGCAGATTATAGTAGTGTAGCAGGTGCAGTACCTGTAACTTATACCGGAAAAGGCGAAGCTATTGGTTTTGAAATTTTAAATAGAGTTGATTATAAAAAATTCAATTTATTGGCATCGTACACTTTTGTGAGGAGTTTGTTTACCGATGGATCGGGAAAATATATTCCATCCTCGTGGGATAGCAAACATTTGCTTACAATTACGGGCACAAAAGAATTAAAAAATAATTGGAGAATTGGATTTAAATGGAGATATGTTGGAGGTTTACCATATACTCCTTACGATTTAACAACATCGGCAAATATACAAGCATGGGACGCAATAGGGCAACCATATTTAGATTATACTAAATTAAATTCGGAACGTTTTGCAGCCTTTCATCAGTTAGATTTTCGAATTGATAAAAACTATTTCTTTAGCAAATGGACCTTATTGGTTTACATTGATATTCAAAATGTGTATAATTTTAAAAACATAACGAAAGACTACATAATTAGAGAAAAAAACGATGATGGAACCTACCAAACAACTTCTGATGGCTTAAATTATATACTTACTTTTGTGCCTAACGAATCGGGAACTGTGCTTCCAACAATAGGCTTAATGGTTAAATTTTAGCGAATACAAAGTGCATTACAACACCAATAACCAAAATATTGCCTATTTTTTATGAACACTTAATCTGATAAATTACTGATTGCCGCAGCTCTAACTCCTGCCATAATAAGCGAAATGCAAAGCGATACGGTAGCGTTTAGCTTCGGTAGTTATTTTAATGATGGATGTATGATGGATTTTTATTGTTTTTCAAGACATAAAGCATTCTGCATTTAGGTATCTTGAGAAACTTTGAAGGAAGTTTGTAACTTTTTATTCATGCCTTCTATTGTGATTAATGCCAATAGAATTAAGCCTTTGATGAGGTTTTAAACAGGAAATATGACTAACGCGACAAAAAACGGACGCTAATGAAAAAGCATCCGTTTACAATCTTT
>DMBV01000021.1 GCA_003445975.1 Bacteroidales bacterium | reverse complement strand
AGGCCAACGGATTTATCAATTATGCCAAAGGTGCGAATGTAGCCGGTTTCTTAAAAGTAGCCAACTCAATGATGGATCAAGGAATTATTTAATTCTGGTTTTTGATTTCATTTGTGAAAACCGCGTTTCGTTTGAAGCGCGGTTTTTTTGTTGCATTTTTATTGGTTTTTGTGAAAAAATAATATTCGTTTTTAGCAATGATTTTTTCTAATTCGTATAGCAAAAAGCAGATACATAGTTAATTCCCAAAAATCATTCGAAGTTTTGCCGAAACGAACGAATGATTCGATGAGGAAAAACCCAGATTCAGCCGCGCATTCTATTGCGAGACTGAATCTGGTTAAATTCCATTTTCTAATTGAGCTTTCCGGTTATCTGTGAAATATCAAAGTTTCCGCTTATTTCTTGAATCTCTATTTTGCCATGCAAAATATCAAAAAAGAAATCGCGAATTTTATCGAAAGTCAATGCAATCGGTTGGCCTTTTTCGTTTACGCCAATGTCGTAAGTCTTGAGCATTTGCGAGCCCAAGCTTGCTGCTGTGAGCAAGAAGTGGTTTTGAAATTTATCCGTATCGAGCAAATCGGCAGCTAAAACTTTTCCAACTACCGTATAACTCCTGAGCGTTTTTTGTGTTTCGGCATTGGTGAGCGTGGTTTTCACTTCGTCCATATCCAGATTCATTTCTATTTTTCCTGAATTTTCGGCTTGAGTGGTTCCTTTGTAGAGAGCGCCCAAATCGGCCAAGCTGAGATTGTAGAATTTTGTTCCGGGAATTGTATGGATTTTTTCGATAGAAAAAGCACTCGGAAGCAGCAGCCAGACTTGCTGGGCCGCTTTGATGGAAGGTGTATTGAATGTGCCTACAATTGAATTTGTCAGATCAATATTTTGTGTGGCAAATACACCTCCAATCACCACACAATTCTGCAAAATAATGTCATCGGCATAAATACTTCCGGCTACAAACGCGTTGTAAAGCGTAATTGTTTTTGCGTTGATATCTGAATAGAACATCAAATGGCAGTTCAGGGCTCTCGAAACAATCGAATTGGCCGATCCAACGCTTTTTTTAAAGGAGATATTTCCTTTGGCTTCGCTGTTTACATACAATTCGAGTTGTGTAAATACCGCTCCCCGAATTTCCGAATCGCCCTGTTGGATTTCTAATTTGTGAGCATACACAGCCCCTTCGATGATGGAATTGCCCTGAACAGTAATTGTTCTGTCGAGCTCTGCAATTTTTTCGGGCAAAATAGACCCCTTCACTACATTGTCCTTCAATTGGATATTATTTTCATTGAAACGAAGTTCTTTTAACTCTTTCATTTGCTTGTTTTTTTAATTGTTTTGAAAATTTATTAGGCTTATTGATTCAAGATTGGAAATCTTTAGAATCATCTCTTTCACCCGAACAGTATGTTGTTCGCTCGAAGAATAGGCATTGTTTAACTCTGAATGGAAATAAAAGCTCAGATTGGCCTGATAGGCTTTTGGTATTGCAATCCATCTATTTGCAGAGCCTGAAAACTGACTGATTAGTTGATTCTTGTTGGCCATTTCATTCAGCGCAGCTAAGTGATTCGAAAAGTAGATATTCTTATCAATTCTACTTTTCTCATTTAACGTTTCGACAAAACAAATTGGAAAAAATTTTGTTGATGCCGTATTTTCATTTATCATACTGTGCTGCACGGTATTGTTGAGTTTTTTTTGCAAATGCAGAAACATTTTCACTTTGTTTATGGTGTCAAAGGCTCTTTTTTTTGCAAGTGATGCGCTTATTTTTGATTGTAAGCCGCTGCTCTCGAACCCAAAAATGGTGGCCGTATTGACCAAGTCATTGTCGGTATTTCTTTCTTTTTGGTGATCCGCTTCTTTTTTGAAGACAAAGGTGGGCTTATCGAGTTCATAAACGCGATTGGACAATTCGCGGTTGAGGTCCTCAAAAACTTTTGAATATCGACTACTGATTCGATTGTAGTCGGATTCCATTTGCTTCTTTTTATTTTGGCACGACTGCGATAGTTCTTTGAGATGCATTAAATGCGCATCGATATTCTGCGAAAGCTCGGCAGTTTGTTGACTTATTTCCGATCGGATAAAACTAAAGAAACCTGAAATGATTGTATTGGCGACTTTTTTCGAATTTTTGTCGATCGAAGCAATTTGAGCGGCTTCCGTAGCAACCACGGCTCCTGTAAGTACATTTACATTCGTATTGCAATTGTTTACGCTTGTATCAAACGGAATGGTATCAACATGAATATTTACAGCCACAGGAACGTATTCGGTATAGTTGACCGTTGCAGAAGTGGTTCCGCCGCTTTGCGATGCAGGATACGAAACAGATACGGTTTTAGAACCAGTAACTGTTATTGTTTCTTGATAATGTTTTGTATAACTCATAGCTGAAAACGATTAAATGGTTTGGAAGCTATTTGATTGAAACAAATTCATCGTCCTGTCTTTTACCCTTTGGGGTTTCGAACAATTGGCCAATAGTTTGCTAAACTCACTCTTGATTTCTTGATTTGGTGTGGTAGTTGGTTTCCATTCCATATCCTTTAATTCGGCATATACTTTGTTTGTAACAGCCGCTCTGGTAAGTTTATCAAGTTCCACATCCGAAACATAAATTTCAATGCTTTTGTTTTCTGTTCGGTCTCTGTTGCATTCAGAAATTAAGATCGGCATATAGGTTCTCGCTGCCCGAGTATATCTGCTGTCATTTATCAAAATTTGATCGGTGAGTTTTTTCTGTGCATTCATTTCCAACAAAAAACTTTTCATCGAATTGATTACGTTCTGCCCTTTGTGCTTGAGGTTTGAGGCTACAATTTTTTGGCTGAGCGATATCGATTCGAGTTGCGCAATAGGGATGGTTGCCGTTAGATATTTTATTCGATTCGAAACTTTATCCACTTCTTTTACGGCAAAATTGATGGTGGGCTTATCGAGTTCAAAAACTCTGTTTTTAAGATTTGCATTCAAGCCGTTGAACAGTTTCAGATAACGCGAGGCGATCATATTGTAATCGCGTTGCATTCGGCTCTTGATGCTGATTAGGGCTTTTTTCTGCTGATTCAGTTGCATCAAATTGGAATCCACTTCGCTTTGCAGTTTGGCCATTTTTTGCGAAATCTGGGAGCGAATCAGTGAATAAAATCCTTTGTTCACATTGTTGCTTACATGATCGGCGGCTTTTGCTTCGGCTTTGATTACTGCTGCTTGCATCGCCACTACCGCTCCTGTTGTAACATTCACATGACGTGAAACACTGCTCAATTCAGCAGCCATAGGTTGAGTATCTACGGTATAATTAAATGTTGCCATGATTCTAAATTTTAACGAGATTAATTATTCTGGTTCTCTTCATCTTCTTCCTGAGCATTTAGAATTGTTTCGATGGCTTCCTCTCTGTCGAATTCTTCCATAGGTTCAAACCCCAAATCCTCAAGAATTTCTTGCAGTTCAGCGTCGGTCAATTCTCTCAATTCTTCTTCGGTGTAGCGAGTGGAATCTTNNCCTCAACCTCTGTATCTTCAAGTTGAGCGTTCAGAATGGTTGCTATCGCATCTTCTTTATCAAATACTTCCATGGGTTCAAAATCCAAATCCAAAAGTATTTTTTCGATTTCGGAATCGGACAATGCCTTCAATTCTTCTTCGGTGTAAAGTTCATATTCGTCCTCATCTTCATCTTCATCTTGTGCATTTAGAATTGTGGCAATGGCCTCGTTTCGATCGAATCTCTCCATTGGCTCAAAGCCAAATTCATCCAATAGATTTTCTATTTCGGAATCGGACAATGCTTGCAATTCTTCTTCGGTATAAACTTCCGAGTCGTCGTTGTTGGCATTTCGAATGATTGCAATGGCCTCGTTTCGGTCGAATTTTTCCATTGGCTCAAAGCCGTATTCTACCAAGAAAGCAGCGATTTGGGCATCCGACAATTTGTCTAACTCTTCTTTTGATTGGATTAGTTCGTGAATATCTTCTTGAGTGTGGTGTTCAGGTGTGGGAACAAAAACAAAATCTTCGTCCAATTCTCTCAAGGTATTTTTGGCAATACTTGGAAGATTTAATGCGATATGCTCATAGGTAATGGCTTCAATATGAGGAGCCGGTGGTATTTCGGATACTTTGGCAAACAATGGATTTATCGAAATTAGCGGTTTTCTTCTTTCGTCCAAATCGTGTACTTCGCTGGAGGCCACTGCTGTATCTCTCGAATTTCCGTCTCTTAAAAGAGCATCGTAGTAGTCGATATGTTCAAATTTTTCCGCTTTTAGATCTATGTCCTCTTTGAGGCGTTCCATGTAGCTTTCAAATTCGGTTTGTACATTTTGAAATTCTTTGGATTGTGTTTCAAAAGCCGCAAAAACTTCTGCCGAATTTCCAACGGCCGAAACTACTGTTGAATCGAGCGAACCTTTGGATTGAGCCATGCTGTCTTCTGTTTTCTTTAATGACGAAAGTGTGTTGTAAGCAGCCACATAATCGCGCAAACTTGCTCTCATGAGGTTGATCAAATCGGCGCTTTCTGCGCGGTTTCTTCCATAAAAATCTTCCGTATCCTGATGCCATTTGTTGAGATAGCTGATTTTTTGATCTTTGATATGGTTATAGATTTTTAATCGTTCGATTCGGGTTTCTTTCATCAAATTTTGCACAATCGGCGCAACTATTTCTTCATGAATTTGGTGCACTCCAAAGGGAAAATTGGTTGTACTGCCGTCTTCGGCGCTCCACGAATCGGAGAGTAAGTTGTAGCGCACTTTTGAGCTTTCCTTTAGCTGGAAAGGAACATAATCGGCAACGGCTTCGGCATAATTAAAATTTTCGTTTTTGATACGCTCAATCTCAGCAGCCTCCAAAGCAGGCGAATAATGGTTGTAAGGCGATTTGAGAATTTTGTACAGTACTTTGTTCGATTCGAATACGATTTTGTCTGTCGATGCAATTTTTAAGGCCGAAATGGCTTGAACAGAATTGGCCATCGTTTGCATGAGTCCTTTCAATACATCTTCAAATTGAATAGTGTGTCTCGATAAAGAGTCTTTTAACTGATTCAGTTTTTGAAATTTGGCGATATCGTCTTGGTATTTTTGTGTGTCGAAGACTTCAAATATGGGCGATGTTTCCGGAACTTCGTTGGCCGAATATTCTTTCAAAAATTCGAGGAAACTACTGTCGTTGGCTACCAATGGCAAAGAAACGGATGTTACATCCAAATCGTCCATACAATAGGAAACTGTTCGTAGCGAACGTTCGAGTTTTCCGAAATAATCGTGCTGATTGATTTGCTGCATCGATCGGGAATATTGATCGGTTTCGATTTCTTCAATCTCCAGAGAACTTTCTACAATGGGAGCTTTCGTAGCCAGATTTTCTAAATCGGAGATGGTTTTTATGAGCAAATCATTTTGTCTCGACAATTGAAGTTTCACTTCCGATTCGTTCACCATTCCGGTATAATCTACTATAAAACTGCTGTTTTCGTATTTTATTTGGTCTGCAATGGGAACGTAGGCTACGCCTAATTTACTCACTTTATAATCGCGAAAAATCTCCTTGTGAAGCTTTTTGAACTCGTTGATTCGTTCGTCCAAGGCGCTGATTTGCTTAATCAATCCGTTTTCTTGAATCAAAAAATAGATAAATGGAATGATAAATATGGCCAACACCCATTTCCATAATTTAGCTTTTGCCAAATCTTGATTCAGAACACTTTTTTCTTCTTCGAGTTTAGCAATTTCTTTTTCTAATCGTTCTTCTTCATTGACTATTTTTTCAGCCATTTGCTGATAATAGTTGAATAAAATCTTCGCTTGATCTTGGAAGATATTACTCGATTCGGGAAAAATTTTACCTTTCATGATGTGATGCATTTGTGTATATTAATTTTAAATAGAAAAAATTTGTTTCCTTTCCTTGAAAGTGCGCTCGCAATCTTTTATTTTTCCATCAATTTTTTCAAAATCGAGCGGTGTGTTATAAAAGCAATCGCCTACTATTTTCATTTGCTCAATGAATTGCTGTTCCAAAACCAATGCGCTCTGATTTGCGCTGGGCGAAAGAAAGCGCAGATTTTCCTGAAGGCTATTAATTCTGAAGAGAATGTCGGCAGGAATCGTTTTCATTGTATCCAATCGCAGTTGCAATTCTTTTGTTTGTTTTTTCATTTCGTCAATTTTGCCCCGATTGTGGGTTTCAATATCGTACACCTTTTCTGCTTGGGCAGCCGATGAGACGGCAAAAAACAATCCCATCAAAATAAAGAAACTTAAAAAGCCGTGAATCAGCAATTGGCTGGAAAAGGAGAGCGGGTAAGCCGTATTGAAAATCACCATTGCCACAATGGCAAAGAGCATATACAAGAATGTGAAAAACCAACGTAGCCCTATCGATCCAATGGTTTTTTGTGATTTGTCGTTAAAATCGACCCAAGGAATGAAAATGTCGATAAACAAAAGACAGTAAATAAGCGAAGAAACGGCGATGTTGAGGCTTAAAATATCGGTTGTTAGCCGATGGTTAAATTGAACAAAGCCGAAAATGATCAATACTTCTCCAAAAAAGAGAAGCGAAAAAAGAAATATGTTTTTTGCTTTCATATTCGTACGTTTTTAGATGGTTATCTTTTTTGACCGCATTTTGGACAGAATTTCACTGTTGAAGGCAGTTTAGTTCCGCAGCGTGTACATAGGTCGTCGGCTTGTTGCTTGCCGCAATTTGGACAAAATACACTTCCTGCCGGAATGGATGTGTTGCAATTGCTGCACAGATTTTGTTCGGATTGCAATGGAGTACTGCAACTTACACATCGTTTGGCATTTTTATCGTTGTCGGTTCCGCATTTGGGACAAGGATTGTATGGATCGCCACAATGTGGACAAAATTTGTTTGTATTGGCATATTTTTTTGCACAATTAGAGCAATAGACTTCGCGGATTTGTTGTGTTGCTTGATTCGTATTTTCTGTTTGAGGCGGATTATTTCCACCAAAAGTGGGCTGAGCGTATTGTGGTGTCATTACTCCGCCCAGCCCCATGCCGCCCATCATATTGGTGGCTACTATGGCGCCAAGTAATCCACCTTCACCGCTCGACATACCTTCAACGGCATCTTTTGCAACTTCAAAAGCTTGCGATTGTTGCCAAGTATAGCCTCCAATGGCTTGGGCGCTTTGTCGGGAAATTGCTTCAAGCACACGTTTTCCAACTTCCGTTGAACTGTCTATTTCAATTCGGGTGATGTAAAATTTTGTCAGCTCAAAACCAATATTTTCCCAAAACGGAAGCATGATTGACCGTAAATGATCTGAAATACTTTCTAAATGGGCCGAAATTTGCTTTAATCCAATTCTGTTTTTCATCATAAATTGCATCAAAGTGGACTTGGTTTTGGTCGAAAATTCACCAAAAAATTGTTCAGTTAAGTCGTTTTGGTCAAATGCTTCTTTGGATCCTACAATTTTTATCAAGAATCTTTCTGCGTCGGTAATTTTTAATCCATAGGTGCCGTTTGCTACCAAAGGAATTCCGGTATTGTAGTCGGCATCATGTATGTCCATGCGGTCGATGGACCAATCGATGTTATAGGGTTGTAGTTTATTTACAAACCAAACTTCGGCTGTAAATGGATTTTTTCCTCCAAACGGCAGTCCATACAAGCTCCGCAAAATGGGTAAGTTTTCGGTGTTTAAGGTATGTTTGCCGGGACCAAATTTCCCAACTATTTGTCCTTTTGAAAATAAAATTGCTTCTTGCGATTCTTGTACAATAAGTTGGGTGTACGTACTCAGATTCGAATGTGGAAATTTGAATGCATAAACTGTTTCACTTCCTTGTGGCGTCCATCTGACTAGATCTATTATTGCCATAATGATTAATTTTGAGGTTTATAATGATGAAGAATTTTTCGGGCTCGAACCTACATCTACTATCCATGAGATTGGACTATTCTTTCACGCAATTGGAATGAAATTAACTGCTTGATAAAAATTAGGAGCGCATTCTCAAAGAATATAGAAATGGGTAGAGTTAGTTTATATTAAATTGGATTCAAAATCAAAAACAAAGGAGGTAGTTTTGCTTGAAGTTTCCGCTATTCATGGAGGAATTTAGATTCTTTACTTTAATGGAGTCCAAATGTTCCTATTAAAATCTAAATAAACTCCGCCGTCCAATGTGTTTGGCAAAACTATCTGTAAATATGCTTCGTAAAAATAAGAAAATATTTAATGGATATTGGGATTTATTTTGTTAAAATTAATTCTTAAAATTGTTAAAATCAGACTTTTTGGATAAAAAGGCACCTGTTTTGGCTAGTTTTACGGCTAGTTTATACTTTTCTGATTCTGGAAGAAAAATGTACCACTGAAAATAAAATGATTTCAATTCAGGCAATGCCCCATTATCTACAGAAACAATCATTGTAAATCTTAAAAAAATCACAATAATGCAATATCTTTACAAGACAAGAGGAAATTGTCTATTTTTGTTTCTGATTCCCGATTTTCAAGTCGGGAATCAAACAAACCTAAACCAAGCCAGCTATTCCTCAAAGAGTAGGATTATAAATTTTTAAAGAATTGTTTTATGAATAAAAAACTCAAGCAAGGATTCACTTTTGTTGTGGTTTTTTCTCTTGTAATTGTGATCGCTTATCCCAAGTTAAAGCCGCTTTTTAATCAAAAAGATGAAAGTCCCCAAGGTCTTATGCAGAAAAAGATGACCGATCGAAAAGCTTTGACCGTTAGTGGGTATCTGATTAAGCCCCAAAAATTGAGCGAATTTGTGAAAGCTACAGGAACCTTGCGGCCCGACGAAGAGGTGGATATGTCGTTCGAAACGTCCGGAAAAATTATCAGTATCAAATTTACCGAAGGAACACGTGTGCAAAAAGGCGAACTCTTGGCCAAAATAAACGATAAACCTTTGCAGGCTCAATTGCAGAAACTGCTGGCTCAAAAAGCGCTTTCTCAGGCAAAAGAATTTCGTCAGCGGAGTTTGCTCGATAAAGATGCTATCAGTCGGGAAAGTTATGATCAGGTCGTTACCGAATTGCAAACATTGGAAGCCGATATCAATTTGATCCAAGCTCGGATTTCCGAAACCGAATTGCGGGCTCCTTTTGATGGAATTATTGGATTGCGTTTTCTTAGCGAAGGTGCTTATGCAACGCCGGCCACAAAGATTGCAAAACTGATCAAAATTAGCCCGTTGAAAATAGAATTTTCAATTCCTGAACGCTATGCATCCGAAATAAAAAAAGGGTATCCAATCAGTTTTAGAATTGATGGAAGCAATGTAGATTATCAAGCATCGGTATATGCGGTCGATCCAAAAATAGATATCGAAACCCGAACAATCGCTTTACGTGCTTTGTATGCGAATAATGGTGAAGAATTGAAATCGGGGCGCTATGCTTCCATTACCTTGCAAATGTCGAATATAGATGATGCCATTGCTATTCCAAACGAAGCCTTAATCCCGGAAATGGAAGGCGAAAAAGTGTTTGTGGCACGAAATGGAAAAGCCGTTTCTAGAAATGTAAGAACCGGATTACGTACCGAATCTCAGGTTCAGATACTGAATGGCCTTCAGATTGGTGATACGCTTTTGGTTACTGGAATTTTGCAACTAAGAGAAAACTTGCCCATAGTGTTTGATACGCTTATGAATAACAATTAATCCAGAAAAATTAGTTTATGAGTCTTTCATCAGTAAGTATAAAACGGCCTGTTTTTGCCACCGTAATGGCCATAGTGATTCTGCTTTTTGGTTTTGTTGGATTAACTTTTCTTGGTGTCCGGGAGTTTCCGAGTGTGGATCCTGCCATCGTATCGGTGGGCACATCCTATCCTGGAGCCAACTCCGATGTTATTGAAACACAGATTACCGAACCGCTCGAACAATCAATTAATGGAATTCCTGGAATTCGCTCCCTCACTAGTTCTAGTAGCCAAGGAAGAAGCAATATTACAGTCGAATTTGAACTTTCCGTTGATATGGAAACCGCTGCCAATGACGTTCGTGATAAAGTTTCGCAAGCTGCTCGGATGCTTCCCCGCGATTGCGATCCACCGACCGTATCGAAAGCCGATGCCGATGCCAACCCAATCATGTTTATTACCATTGAAAGCGAAAAAAGATCGCTTCTCGAACTTTCTGAAATAGCAGAACTTACATTTAAAGAACAACTTCAGACGATTTCTGGTGTAAGCGCTGTAATGGTTTGGGGACAAAAAAGATATGCAATGCGACTTTGGCTCGATCCGGTAAAACTTGCTGGATATGGACTTACGCCAATGGATGTTCGAAATGCTATTTCGCGTGAAAATGTGGAATTGCCTTCTGGGTCCATCCAAGGAAATAACATGGAATTGACCATCCGAACCATGGGACTGCTTACGACTCCTAAAGAGTTCAACGATTTGATAGTGAAGCAAAATGGAAATCAAGTTGTCCGTTTTAGCGATATTGGCAGAGCCGAACTTGGCCCTGAAGATATCCAAGGAATTTTAAAAAGAGACGGTGTTCCAATGGTTGGTGATGCCATCGTACCACAACCCGGATCAAATCACATCGATATTGTGGATGAAGTATATCGTCGTTTGGAATACATCCAAAAAGATTTGCCAGAAGACGTTAAAATTAAAATTGGTTTCGACAATACACAATATATCAGAAATTCAATTAACGAGGTAAAAGACACCATTTACATTGCGTTTTTTCTTGTAGTGGTGATTATTTTCTTTTTTTTACGTGATTGGCGCGCAACACTTATTCCTATCCTCGTTATTCCGGTTTCGCTTATAGGCGCCTTTTTTATCATGTATTTGGCCGGTTATACCATCAATGTACTGACGCTTCTGGCAATCGTTCTGGCGATTGGGATAGTGGTGGACGATGCTATTGTGGTGATGGAAAATATTTATGTGAAAATAGAAGAAGGCATGAATCCAAAAGAAGCTGCACTCAAAGGTTCACAAGAAATTTATTTTGCAATCATTTCGACCACCATCACGCTCATTTCTGTATTTTTTCCGATTATCTTTTTGCAAGGACTAACAGGTCGGCTTTTTCGCGAATTTAGTATTGTTCTGGCAGGAGCCGTAGCCATTTCGGCTTTCTTGGCTTTATCGCTTACTCCAATGGTTTCTTCCAAGCTTTTGATTTCGCATTCAAAACACAATTGGTTTTTTAGAAAAACGGAAGGTTTTTTTCAGAATCTAAATGTAAGGTATAGAAATAGCTTAGAGGCATTTTTGAAAAAACCTTGGATTTCGATGCTTATTATTGTGGTTTCGTTTGTGCTGATTTTCATTTTTTGGAAAACGATTCCGGCCGAAATGGCCCCAATGGAAGATCGGTCTCAAATTTCAATCAGTACTTCTGCTATACAGGGAGCCACTTACGAGTTTATGCTGGATTATGTAAATGATATCACCAAAACAGTAGAGGAATACGTGCCCGAACGCGAAGGATATACAGCTATGGTGAGAGGTGGTTCAGGAGGTAATATTCGAATAATGCTGCTTCCACCAAAAGATAGGACACGCACTCAGCAAGAAATTTCGGATGGTTTGAGCGTTGTGTTACAAAATAAAACCAAAGCAAGAGCGTTTGTTACACAGCAATCAACTTTTGGTGGTCGCCGTTCCGGAATGCCTATACAATATGTACTTCAAGCTACTTCTATCGGAAAATTGAAAGAAATCATTCCTCCATTTATGGAAAAAGTGGCCGAAAATCCAACATTTCAGATGGCCGATGTGAACCTGAAATTTACCAAACCGGAATTGAGAATTCATATCGACCGCGAAAAAGCTACATCGCTGGGCGTTTCTACCCAAAATATTGGGCAAACCTTGCAACTGGCATTGAGCGGACAACGATTTGGCTACTTTTTTATGAATGGAAAACAATACCAAATTTTGGGCGAATTGGCGCGAAGTGACCGCAATAAACCGCTCGATTTAAAATCATTGTATGTTCGAAACAATTCGGGTGAAATGATTCAATTCGATAATTTGGTTAGTTTGACGGAAGAAACAGCTCCACCACAACTCAATCGATACAATCGGTTTGTGGCAGCCACGGTTTCGGCCGGATTGGCAAAGGGAAAAACGATAAGCGAAGGGTTGGAGGAAATGGACAAAATTGCTGCCCAAGTACTCGACGATTCGTACCGAACTGCTTTGGCCGGCGACTCCAAAGATTTCACCGAAAGCTCTTCAAGTTTGATGTTTGCTTTTATGTTGGCTTTGATCTTAATTTTCTTGGTGCTGGCAGCTCAATTTGAAAGTTTTAAAGATCCGCTGATTGTTATGATGACTGTCCCGTTGGCTCTTTTGGGCGCTTTGCTCTTTATGTGGTATTTCAATATTACGATGAATATTTTTAGTCAAATCGGAATTATTATGCTCATTGGTTTGGTTTCCAAAAATGGTATTCTAATCGTGGAATTTGCTAACCAACGGAAACAAAGCGGACTTTCGCGCCTTGAGTCGATCAAATCGGCGGCAGCAGCCCGTTTTAGACCCATTTTAATGACAAGTATGGCCACCGTTCTGGGAATTGCTCCACTGGCACTTGGATTTGGTGAAGGCGCAAAAAGCCGAGTGGCAATGGGTACAGCAGTAGTCGGAGGCGTATTGATATCCACCTTTTTAACACTTTATATTGTTCCGGCTATTTACAATCTTATTTCTACAGAGGCGAAGACAAAAATGCAGGTGGAAAAAACGAACGAATTGAATGATGAAATTCCCGCAAATTAAATGAAGAAATACACCATGATAAATCGAATTTTAATTCTTGGCCTTTTCATTTTTGGACTTATTCCAATTGGGAAGGCGCAAAAAATATACAATCTCAACGATTGTATTTCCACCGGATTGGAGCAGAATTTTTCGCTCCAAATAGTACGAAATACAGAAAATATTTCCAAAAACAATTTTACCAAAGGAAATGCCGGATTCATGCCACTTGTTAGCCTATACAATCAAGTGGGCGGTACTTTGAATAATTCCGTTCAGAATCTGAGTGCGGGCGGACAAACTACCAGCAGTGGAATACACAATCAATCTTTGTATTCGAGTGTATCGATGAGTTGGACCCTTTTTGAAGGATTTAATGTTCAAACCACCTATAAAAAGTTAAATGAATTAGGTCAATTGGGCACTTTAAACACCCAATTATCGGTAGAATATTTAGTAGCTGATCTGATTGCAGCCTATTACAATTTTATTCAACAAGTTCAAATACAAATAAATTTGAAATATGCTATAAAGCTCTCCAAAGAAAGATTGCGGATCGACGAAGAACGGTATTTGTTGGGTTCAAGTTCTAAATTGGAAGTATTGCAGTCGCGCGTATATTTAAATGCGGATAGTTCGCGTCTTTCAAAACATTACGAAACGTTGAGAACGGCTCAAGTCAAACTTAACGAACTGATGGGTGTCGAAGAAATTGCCAATGAATTCTCGCTTCAAGACTCTTCCATTCTTGTGAATCCAGACCTTCAGTTCGAAATTCTTTCCGAACACGCAATGCTCAAAAATACAGGACTTCTGATTAGCAAGAAAAATCAAAGCCTCTCGACTTATGATTATCAGCTGGTCATGTCAAGAACTTATCCGTATTTGAATCTTTATTCGGGATATAGTTTTTCAAGAAATTTTTATGAAACAGGAACGTACACCAATTCACTCACCCATGGAATAAATTACGGAATTACTTTTGGAGTAACAATTTTTGATGGCTTCAATCAAAAAAGAAATCTTTCGAATGCCGTAGTTGATATCAAAAACAAAGAACTTAAATACCAAGAAGTGGAACAAGGCGTGAAGGCCGACTTAATCACTCTATACAATGCCTACAGCAATCATTTGCGCTTGATCAAACTAGAGGAACAAAATCTACAAACTGCCAGCGAAAACTTAGAAATTGCCTTGGAAAAATACAAACTGGGCAGCTTAAGCGGAATTGAATTGCGCGAAGTGCAAAAAAGCTTGCTCGATGCGAAAGAAAGTTTGGTTTCAGTGCAATATCAGACAAAATTGGCCGAAGTTTCCCTACAGCTTATTTCGGGCAATATTATGAGTTACTTCAAATAAGGATTTTGAAATAGATAGCAATGGATTTCAAGACTGTCGACTAAATTTTGAACAAGAATTTTCCGAAAACTGAACAAAGAAAAAACTTGTTCATTTTGAGAAAGGAGAAGCAAAAAATAGGAGATGACCATTGCCAAGCGACTCGCTTACTATGCCATGAAAATGCACCTCTTTTGGATAAAAAAATGAACACATTAAAAAATTATTTTTTTTCCATTGCATTAAAATATATTTCTTTTATTTACACTCGCATTTAAAAAACAAATAGAATTGTCTATACTTTTCATTAGACGAACTTTACAAAGCGATTAATTAAAATAATTTATATATTTAGCCTGTAAAATTATTCAAAATATGGAGAAAAAAAGGGTTATCAAGGATTACGAAAAGCTATCAGAAGAAATTCACGAACAAATAAAGCTAAAGTATCCATTCGGGTTTAGCCAAAATTTAGTAACTTTCACAAACAAAGACGGCAAAAGAGTGAGCGCGCTTCCATTCGAAACGGAAGACACTTATTACCTAATCCGCATGACTGTTCACGAAGCTCTAGCCATCATTGAAGACGACGATGATTACGACGACGATGGTATGTTACGTGAGGAATCGCGTGAAGAATACCAAGACAAATACAGTGATGATATGGACGATATCGTTGATGATGTTGCCGATGATAGCGGCTATGATGATTATTAAAGACCTAAAATCCATTTCAGGAATTTAGGTCTGAATTTTTATTAAATCAATAATTTAGAATTAAAGAATGAAAAATACTTATTTCGATCTGGTTGAGCAAAGTTATTACTTCCCACAGGAAGGTTTTGATTTGCGTAATGATTACCTCACCTTTCATGGGATTTCACTAAAATATTTAATCGAAAAATACGGAACTCCTTTTCGATTTATTTATCTCCCAAAAATTGGAGAGCAAATTAAAAAGGCAAGAAATTTGTTCAACCGCGCCATTCGAAATAACGACTACGATGGAAAATATCATTTCTGTTATTGCACCAAATGCAATCACTTCCATCATGTTATCAGTGAAGCTTTAAAACACAAAGTGAATCTCGAAACTTCTTCTTCTTTCGATATTGATTTAATCCTCAATCTATACAAAAACAAACAGATCGACAAGAATAGAATTATTGTACACAACGGCTACAAAACCGACGAATACATTATCAAAATTGTAGATCTGGTAAAAACCGGATTCAAAAACTCGATTGTAGTTTTAGATAGTGTGAATGAGCTGAGCCGCTTGGTTAAATTTGCCAAAGGCGATAAAATAAAAATTGGATTGCGAATGGCCATCGACGAAGAGCCCCAATCGGCCTATTATACATCTCGACTTGGAATTCGGCATACAGAAATGCTCGAATTTTTCAATAAAAACATCAAAGGAAATAAAAATGTGGAACTTCAAATGTTTCATTTCTTTGTTGATTCCGGAATCAAAGACACGCTTTACTATTGGGGCGAATTTCAAAAAGCACTTAAGCTGTATATCGAACTTCAAAAACAATGTAATACGCTGGATTCGTTTAATTTGGGCGGTGGATTTCCAATCCGGAACCAATTGGGATTTGAATACAGTTACGAGTACATGATAAACGAAATTGTAAAAAGTATTAAAGATGCCACCGATGCCGAAAATGTTCCAAATCCGGATATTTATACGGAATTTGGTAGATATACCGTAGGCGAAAGCGGTGCTATTATCTTTAAAGTTCTCGAGCAAAAACAGCAAAACGATACCGAAAGTTGGTATATCATCGACAATAGTTTGATGAATACCATTCCAGATGCTTGGTCGATACACGAAAAATTTATTTTGCTTCCCATCAACAAATGGCACAACGAATATGCTCGTATCAATATTGGCGGTATTTCCTGCGATCACTCCGATTATTACAACAGTGAGGATTTAAACCAGCAAGTGATGCTTCCCAAATATGCCGAAAAAGACGAAGAACCCTTGTATCTGGGCTTTTTCCATACTGGAGCATATCAGGATTCTATCAGCGGCTATGGCGGAATAAAACATTGCCTTATTCCATCCCCCAAACATGTAATCATCGATCGCGATGATAAAGGAAATTTTGTTGATTATGTCTATCGTCAAGAGCAATCTGTAGGAGAAATGTTTAAAATATTAGGATACAATCCCTGATTATGAATAATTTTGCTGGAATAGAAGATAAATTCGCTGCGGCCGACACTGCTGCGGTATATTTGCAAAATATCCCATTTGATGGAACAAGTACTTGGGGAAAAGGTGCAAATAAAGGCTTCGAAGCTTTTTTGGATGCTGCCGAAAATATGGAGCTTTACGATATCGAAACCGATTCGGAAGTTTATAAAAGAGGTGTACATATTTTACCTTCCATTACGGAAGACCGCTCAGCCGAAGCCATGTTTGATGCTGTTTACAGCTCCACCAAAGAGCTGTTGAGAACGAATAAGTTTCTTACTTTTTTTGGCGGCGAACATTCCATAAGCATCGGAATTCTCAAAGCTTTTTATGAAAAATTCCCAAACATTACTATTTTGCATCTGGATGCTCATGCCGATTTGCGAGCCAGCTATATGGGAACACCTTACAATCATGCTTGCGCAGTACACGCCGCCTCGAAAAATGCAAACCTCATCCAAGTTGGAATCCGAAGTATGGAAACGTGCGAAAAGCAACATATAAATCTTGAAAAAGTATTTTTTGCGGAGCAAATTTATCAAACCACCCACTGGATGGAGAAGGCAATAAATCTGATGACAGAGCAAGTGTACATCACTTTTGATTTAGATGCTCTTGATCCTTCCATCATGCCCGCTACCGGAACTCCCGAACCAGGTGGCTTAGATTGGAATACAACCATTCGTTTTCTGAAAAAAGTGTTCACTGAAAAAGAAGTTTTGGGCTTTGATATTGTAGAGTTAGCGCCAATCGACGGTTTTAAAGCTCCACAATTCTTGGCTTCAAAATTATATTATAAAATGTTAAGTTATAAATTCGAATTAAAATGAAAAACAAAGGGCCAATAAGTCAGTTCATTGTTGAACATTACAAACATTTCAATTCAGCAGCATTGGTAGATGCTGCAAAAGCTTATGAGCACCAATTGGAAATTGGGAATAAGATCATGATTACTCTGGCCGGAGCCATGAGTACGGCCGAATTGGGCAAGTCGTTGGCCGAAATGATTCGTCAAGACAAGGTACAAATAATTTCTTGCACCGGGGCAAATCTGGAAGAGGACATTATGAATTTGGTTGCTCATTCGCATTATCGACGCGTTCCGGAATACCGCGACTTATCGCCTCAGCAAGAATGGGAATTGTTGGAAAAAGGACTCAACCGCGTTACTGACACTTGCATTCCCGAGGAAGAAGCTTTTCGACGTTTGCAAAAACACATTTATAAAATTTGGAAAGATGCCCAAACCAATGGCGAACGTTTCTTTCCGCACGAATTTATGTACAAAATGTTGTTGTCCGGTGTCTTAGAACAATACTACGAAATCGATCCCAAGAATAGCTGGATGTTGGCTGCCGCCAAAAAAAACTTGCCCATTATTGTGCCCGGATGGGAAGATTCGACCATGGGAAATATTTTCGCTTCTTATGTGATAAAAGGCGAACTGCAAGCCTCCACAATGAAATCGGGCATCGAATACATGGCTTTTTTAGCCGATTGGTACACAAAAAATACTCAAGAAAACAAAATTGGATTTTTCCAAATTGGCGGTGGAATTGCCGGCGATTTTCCCATTTGTGTTGTCCCCATGCTTTATCAAGATTTAGAACGAACAAATACGCCTTTTTGGAGTTATTTTTGCCAAATTTCCGACTCAACCACAAGTTACGGATCTTATTCGGGCGCTGTTCCAAACGAAAAAATTACATGGGGAAAGTTGGATATCGATACGCCCAAATTCATTGTGGAATCTGATGCTACTATTGTTGCTCCATTGATATTTGCCTAT